>JBKJLN010000401.1:0-3601 GCA_046596935.1 Acidimicrobiales bacterium | reverse complement strand
CATGCCGCCCATGTCCTCCATCACGACGATGAAGTGGCTCGACTCCTCGTCGACTTCGCCGAAGTACCGCTCGGGCACCCGGATGGGTGACTTGGGTGCCAGTTCGTCGAAGAACCGGACCTCACGGATGTACATCCGGAGCATCGTGGAGGTGAACACCGCCGCCTCGTCGAGAGCAGGGAGCTTGACCACCACGGTCGCCGGGCAACCGTCGCCGCCGGTGAGTCGGACGCGGTACAGCGCGCTGCTGACGCCGACCCCGACGCCGATCTGCTCGGCGTCGGCCGTGTGCACCTCGAATGGCGTCGTCTCGCTCAACCATTCCGGCGTGACCTCGTCGATGGACGAAGGAATCGTGGGCATGTTCGGCTCCGCTCTCGTTTTCCGCCGGACGATACCGCTCAGCGGGGGGCGGAGCCGCGCGACTGGGCGTTGACCACGGCGAGGTCCTCGGCGCCGGTGACGGCGATGGCGCCGGCACCGAAGCGGCGACGCTGCCGAACCTCGAGTCGACCCGCCAGTCGGGAGAGCGCAAAGTTGATGGCGATGTAGATCAGTGCGGCCAGTGCGAGCGACTGCAGGAGTGGCTTGCCGGTGAACTCCCCCAGGATCTGACTGCGCCGCAACAACTCCTCGACCGGGATCACGAACCCGAGCGACGTGTCTTTGAGCAACGTCACCAACTGACTCACGATCAACGGCACCATGCGCCGGAGGGCCTGCGGAATAATGACGACGAGCATCGATTGCCAGTAGCTCATCCCGAGCGCCAGTGACGCCTCCGTCTGTCCCTTGTCGAGGCTCAAGATGCCCGCTCGAAAGATCTCGGCGAGCACGGCGGAGTTGTAGAGCACGAGCCCGAGCACGAGGTACCAGAAGATCGGGAAGGACACGCCCAGGCGGGGCAGCCCGCGCGCAGAGAAGTAGATGAGTAGCAGGAGCGGCACGGCGCGGAAGATCTCGACCCACGCCCCGGTGATCCACCGGATCGGCCCGTTCCGGGCCAGCCGGCCGAGGGCGAGGAGCCCCCCGGCGATCATCGCCAGCACCATCGACACCGCGGCCGCCTTCATCGTTGTCAGCAGACCGATGAAGAGGAACCGAAGGATGGCGTATTGGGTGAGCGGCTCCCACTTCTCCGCCGCCAGCTGCCCGTTGTCGGCTAGGCGGCGGATGGCGACGGCGACGAAGGCCAGCAACACCGCCACGGAAACGACGGAGGCCACGAGCACCTTGCGCCGGCCGCGAGGACCGAGGGCGTCGCCGAGCAGAGGGCTGGCGGCGGCGGTCATCGCTTGAACGCCACCCTTCGCTCGAGCGCACCGAAAGCGAAGCCGGCCGGCAGCGTGAGCAGCAGGTAGGCGATACCCGATCCGATGAGCACCGGGAACGGCTGCGCCGTATCGGTGATGAGGTTCTCGGCTGCCTTCGACAGCTCGAGCACCGAGATCACGGAGGCGATCGACGTGTTCTTGGTCAGCGCGATGAACAGGCTGCCGATCGGCCCGACGACCGAACGGATGGCCTGGGGCAGGATCACGAGGCCGAGGCTCTGCACGAACGTCAACCCGATCGCGCGCGCCGCCTCCCCCTGCCCGCCGGCCACGGTGTTCACCCCGGACCGAAGCGTCTCGGCGACGAAGGCCGAGGTGTAGACGCTCAGGACGATCACCGCCGACGGGAACGGCTCGTAGGGCCCGATGCCGACCTTGGTGAATCCGAAGAAGAAGATGACCATCATCACGGTCAGCGGCGTGTTGCGGAAGATCTCCACCCACACCGTTCCGAACACCCGGAGGGGCGGCACCGGGCTCACCCTGCAGGCGGCCACGAGGGTTCCGAGGAGGAACGCGAACGCGAACGACAGCAGGGTGAGCGACACGGTGGTGCGTATGCCCTGGACGTAGAGGTCCAGGTTGTCCAGAACGATGTTCAGGGCTTCGTGGTACTGCTACTCGAGCTGCTCGAGCCCGAGGATGTGGCGACCGTCGTCGACGTCGAACCCGCGGCCGAACCGGCCGAGGTGTAGCGATCGACCTTCGGCGGCTCGGGAGCCTTCTCACCCGCCACGCCGACCGTCGAGTCGAACGCTTCCTTCCAGGAACCGTCCTTGTAGACCTTCTCGATCACGTCGTTGATGAACGTGCGGAAGGCGTCGTCGCTCTTCTTGACGCCGATGCCATAGGGCTCGCTGGTGAACGTGTTCTTCACCAGCTTGAACTTGCCCGGGTTGTCCTTGATGAGTCCGAGCAGGATGATGTTGTCGGTGGTGACTGCGGCCACCCGACCATCGGCGAGCGCCTCGGCGCAGAGCGAGTACTTGTCGAACGCGGTCGAGAGATCGGCCTGGGGCGCCTTCTCCTGGACGTTCTTGATCGACGTCGACCCGGTGACCGAACAGACTTTCTTCCCGTTGAGGTCGGTCACGCTCTTGATGGTCGTGTCGTCGGTCTTCACCATGATGTCCTGGCCGGCCACGTAGTACGGGCCGGCGAAGTCGACGACCTGCTTGCGGGTGTCGTTGATCGTGTAGGTCGCGACGACGAAGTCGACGCTGCCGTCTTGGATGAACGGCTCGCGATTCTTCGAGACCGTCTCCTTGAACTCGATCTTCGCCTCGGCCTCGTCGGCCTTCCCCCCGAAGATGGCGGCGGCGACGATCTTGGCCATCTCGACGTCGAACCCCTCGACCTTGCCGGTCACCGGGTTCTTCAAGCCGAAGAGCGGCTGGTCGAACTTGGTGCCGACGACGATCTTGCCTTTCTTCTGCAGCGTGTCCATGGTGCTGCCGGCCGCGAACTTGGGCGGGCCGACGTCCTTCGCCGTCGTCGTCGGGCCGGAGGCGTCATCCCCCTTGTCGGTGGAGTCGTCTCCACCTCCGCAGGCGCCGGCCACGAGGGCCAGTACCAAGAGAAGTGCGGCGATCCATCCTCGTTGTTGCTTCATTTTCTTGCTCCTTTTTTCAGTGCGCCAGAACCTTGGAAAGGAAATCTCGGGCCCGATCGCTCTCGGGCTCGGTGAAGAACGTCTGCGGCGAGGCAACCTCGACGATGCGACCTTCGTCCATGAAGACGACCCGCTTGGCCGCACGCCGTGCGAAGCCCATCTCGTGGGTGACGACCAGCATCGTCGTCTCCTCGGAGGCCAGCTCGAGCATGACGTCGAGCACCTCCTTGATCATCTCCGGGTCGAGGGCCGACGTCGGCTCGTCGAAGAGCATCACCTTGGGCTCCATGGCCAATGCCCGTGCGATGGCCACCCGCTGTTGCTGGCCGCCGGAGAGTTCCGCCGGGTGGCGCTTGGCTTTCTCGGCGATGCCGACCCTTTCGAGCAACGCCATGCCGAGCGCTTCGGCTTCGGCCTTCGATTTCTTCCGCACCTTGATCGGGCCGAGGGTGACGTTGTCGAGGATCGTCTTGTGGGCGAAGAGGTTGAACGACTGGAAGACCATGCCCACGTCGGCCCGCAACCGTGCCAGCGCCTTGCCCTCTTCAGGCAGTGCCACACCGTCGATGGTGATGGTGCCACCCTGGATCGGCTCGAGGCGGTTGATCGTGCGGCAAAGGGTCGACTTGCCCGAACCGGACGGGCCGATGATCAC
>JBKJLN010000148.1:0-5362 GCA_046596935.1 Acidimicrobiales bacterium | reverse complement strand
TGGCCCGCAAGTGGGGAGGCCACGGTCGCTTCGTCGTCGTCAGTGCGTATGGGTCGTTCCACGGACGGACGCTGGCGACGCTCCATGCCACCGGCCAGCCCCAGAAGCACGAGGCGTTCCAGCCTCTTCCCGAAGGATTCCGCCACGTTGCCTGGAGCGACCTCGAAGCGCTCGAGGCGGCCCTCGACCCGACCGTTGCCGCCGTCCTCCTCGAGCCCGTGCAGGGCGAGGGCGGCGTGAACCCGGCGACGACCGAGTACTTCCAGGGCGTGCGCGACCTGTGCGACGAGCGGGGCTTGTTGTTCATGGTCGACGAAGTGCAGACCGGGCTCGGCCGGACGGGCGAGTGGTTCGGCTTCCAACATTTCGGCGTGCAGCCCGACGTCGTCACCATGGCGAAGGCGCTCGGCAACGGCGTGCCCATCGGGGCCTGTTGGGCCCGCGACGACGTGGCCGCCGCCTTTGTTCCCGGCGACCACGCCACGACCTACGGCGGTCAGCCTCTGGCGACCGCCGCGGCGCGCGCCGTGCTCCGAACCATGGAGGAAGAGGACGTGCCCGCCCGGGCCCGCAGCGCCGGGAAGCGGTTGAGCGACGGCCTCCTCGGGATCCCGGCTGTTCGTGGTGTGCGTGGTCTCGGCCTGTTGTTGGCAGCGGAGTTGGACGAGCCCAAGGCGAAGGCGGCCGCAGTGGCCGCCCTCGAGGCCGGTCTCGTTCTCAATGCCGTCACCGACGATGCCCTCCGCTTGGCACCGAGTCTGCTCGTGTCGGATGCCGAAATCGACGAAGCCGTGGCCATTCTCACGACGGTGTTGGCGTGACCCGACACTTCCTCGAGATCGATGATCTCGACGCCAAGGAACTGGCTGAGGTGTTGTCGCTGGCGGCCGAGAAGCACCCGCCCAAGGTCCTCGACGGACGCGGCGTCGCGTTGTTGTTCGAGAAGCCGTCGCTGCGCACCCGCAATGCCACCGAGATGGCCGTCTTCGAGTTGGGCGGGCACCCGCTCACTCTCCGCGGAGAGGAGGTCGGACTCGCCGATCGCGAACCCGTCGCCGACGTCGCCCGCGTCCTCAGCCGCTATCACGCCGCCATCTGCGCCCGGGTGTTCGAGCACCACAAGCTCGACGAGCTGGCGGCGTCGTCCTCGGTTCCGGTGGTGAATCTTCTCTCCGACGACTCCCATCCGTGCCAGGCCCTGGCCGATCTCCTCACCTTGCAGCAGCATTTCGGCCGCCTGGAAGGTCTCCAGATCGCCTACGTCGGTGACTTCAACAATGTGTCGCGTTCGCTGGCTCTGGCCGGCGCCCTCGCCGGCATCGGCGTCCGCCTCGCCTGCCCTCCGGGATACGGCCCCTCCGACGAAGACCTCGACCGCATCCGTCTGCTCGGAGGCGATGCGGTTGTCACGAACCGACCGGTCGAAGCCGTCGCCGGCGCCGACGCCGTCTACACGGATGTCTGGACGTCGATGGGCCAGGAAGTCGAGTCGACCGCCCGCCGCCAGGCCTACGAAGGGTTCATGGTCAACGGCCAGCTCATGGCCGCCGCCGCCGAACGCAGTGTGTTCCTCCACTGCCTCCCGGCGCACCGAGGCGAAGAAGTCGCCGCCGACGTGGTCGATGGCCGCCAGAGCCTCGTGTGGCAACAAGCCGAGAACCGCCTCCACGCCGTCCGCGGCCTCTTCCTGTGGTTGTTCGGATGAGTAAAGCGCAGCGTCAGCACAAGATCAGTCGCTTTCTCGAAGCGGGAGCGGTGAGCAGTCAGACCCAGCTGGTGGAGCTGTTGGCGGCCGATGGCATCGTGGCCACGCAGGCGACGGTGTCTCGCGACCTCGAAGATCTTGGCGCGGTGAAGGTCCGGATCTCGGGCGGCGACACCGTCTACGCCATCCCCGAGCTCCCGAAGGATCAGCCTGCGCCCGAAGATCACCTGCGGCGGGTGCTGGGGGAGTGGGTCGGCGACATTGCCCACTCCGCCAATCTCGTCGTTCTCCGGACGCCCCCGGGTTCCGCCCACGTTGTCGGCTCGGCCCTCGACCGTGCCGCCCTCGACGGCATCCTCGGTACGGTGGCGGGCGACGACACCCTGATCGTGGTCGCAGCCGAGTCCATCGGCGGCGAGCAGCTCGCCCGCCGCCTGTCCGACCTCGCCGGTCTGTAGTCCACCTCTCTTCCAAGGAGCATCTCGTCATGGCAAAGCGCGTCGTCCTCGCCTACAGCGGCGGCCTCGACACTTCGGTCGCGGTCAAGTGGATGATCGAGAACTATGGCGTGGAGGTGATCGCCTGTGCCGCCGACGTCGGACAAGAGGGTGGTGATCTCGAAGCCGTCCGCCTCCGGGCGCTGGCGGCGGGGGCGGTCGACGCAGTCGTCGTCGACTGCAAGGAGGAGTACGCGCGCGACTTCATTGCCCCCGCTCTGAAGGCCAATGCGCTCTACGAAGGCCGGTACCCACTCGTGTCGGCGCTGAGCCGTCCCGTGATCGTCAAACATCTGGTGGCCACAGCGCGTCAGTTCGGCGCCGACGCCGTCGCCCATGGGTGCACGGGCAAGGGCAATGACCAGGTCCGCTTCGAGGTATCGACCCGTGCCTTGGCTCCCGACCTCGAGATCCTCGCCCCCGTGCGCAGCTGGGGGATGACCCGTGAGGACGCGATTCTCTACGCCTACCGCAATGGCGTCGAGATCACGGCGACCAAAGAAAAGGTGTATTCGATCGACGACAACCTCTGGGGCCGTGCCATCGAGTGCGGGGAGATGGAGGATCCGTGGGCGGTCCCGCCGCCTGGCGTTTGGTCGATGACCAACGGAACGGCGACGGAGCCCCGCGACCTGACCGTGAGCTTCGAAGCCGGCATCCCCGTGGCCCTCGACGGCGAGCGCCTCGAACTCGTGCCCCTCATCGAATCGATCGGCGCCATCGTCGGTTCGTACGGATGGGGTCGGATCGACATGGTCGAGAACCGACGCGTCGGCATCAAGAGCCGCGAGACGTATGAGTGCCCGGCGAGCCTGGCGCTGATCCTCGCCCACAACGACCTCGAGTCGATCACCCTCGAGCGCGACCTCGCTCGCGAGAAGGCCCGCCTCGAGCCCCGGTACGCCGAGTTGGTCTACGACGGTTTGTGGTTCTCGCCCCTGAAGCAGGCGCTCGACGCCTTCGTCGACACCAGCCAGGAGCACGTCACCGGCGATGTCCGACTGCACCTCGAGCCGGGCTCGTGCCGCGTCACCGGACGTCGCAGCGAGTACAGCCTCTATGACTACGGCTTGGCCACCTACGACAGCGCCGACGTCTTCCGCCACGAGGATTCGGCCGGGTTCGTCCGCCTGTGGGGTCTCGGGATCGAAACCTGGGCCGGACGCCAGGCGAGGCTCACTCCATGACCCTCTGGCACGGCCGCTTCGGCGGCGGCCCAGCCGACGAGCTGCTGGCCTTCACCGTCAGCCTGCCCTTCGATCAGGCCCTGGCCCCCGACGACCTTGCCTGTTCGCGGGCCCACGTTCGCGGGCTCGAGCGAGGCGCCATCCTGTCGATCGAGGAACGCGACGTCGTGCTCGCCGCCCTCGATCAGGTGGAGGCCGAACTCGCATCGGCCGCCTTCGTCTTTGAGCCCAGCGACGAGGACATCCACACCGCCATCGAACGTCGCGTGACCGAGATCGCCGGCGCCCCCGGGGCCAAGCTCCATACCGGCCGTAGTCGCAACGACCAGGTGGCCACCGACCTCCGCCTCTATTCCAAGCGGGTCATCTTCGAGCTCGCCGGCCGCATCCACGCCTTCGAGCGGGTGCTGATGGATCGCGCCGTCGAGGCGGGCGAGTCCTACCTCCCCGGCTACACGCACTTGCAGCGGGCCCAGCCGGTGCTTCTCGCTCACCACCTCCTGGCCCACGGATGGGCGTTGGCCCGCGATGTCGACCGCCTCCTCGAGACCAGGAACCGGCTCGACGTGTCGCCCCTCGGTGCGGGGGCATTGGCCGGATCGTCGCTGCCTCTCGATCCCGACGGCGTCGCCGCCGACCTCGGCTTCGCCCGCCGGTTCGAGAACAGCCTCGACGCCGTGTCCGACCGTGATTTCGTGGCCGAGATCCTTTTCGATCTCGCCCTGCTCGGGGTGCACCTCTCTCGTATCGGCGAAGAGGTCGCCATCTGGTCGACAGAGGAGTTCGGCTTCTTGACCCTCGACGACGCCTTCGCCACCGGCTCGTCGATGTTGCCGCAGAAGAAGAACCCCGACATCGCCGAGCTCGCCCGAGGCAAGTCGGGCCGCCTCATCGGCCACCTCACCGGGCTCCTCACCACGCTGAAGGGGCTGCCGCTCTCCTACAACCGAGATCTCCAGGAGGACAAGGAGCCGCTGTTCGACGCCGTCGATCAGACGGCACTCGCACTGGCGGCGCTCCGAGGACTGTTCGCCACCGTGCGATTCCACACCGACCGGATGGAGGCGGCCGCCGACGCCCCCGCGGCTGCAGCCGTGGATCTGGCCGAGTATCTCGTGGCCGCCGGGGTGCCCTTCCGCGATGCCCACGCCCTCGTCGGCGGACTCGTCCGCGATTCGATCGAGCGGGGCGTGCCTCTGGCCGACCTCGTGGAAGCTCATCCCTCCCTCGGCGCCGAGGCCGCCGGTCTGCTCGAGCCGGGGGTGGCCGTGACCCGCCGCACGAGCCCAGGTGGAGCCGGTCCGAAACCCGTGGCCGAGCAGCTCTCGCGGTTCCGCAACCATCTCGAGGTCGAGGAGGAACGAATCGGCCGGCTGATCCGCCGTGGCTGATCCGGCAGCGGCGGCCACGGCGAGCGGCCCGTACCTCCATCGCATCCGCGTTCGCTACGGCGAGGTCGACATGCAGCGCGTCGTGTTCAACGCCCACTACCTCGCCTATTGCGACGACGCCTGCGAGGCGTGGATGACCGGGCTCCGGCTCCGAGACGCTGCGCCGGGATGGGATTTCATGTTGAAAAAAGCGACCATCGAGTGGATGTCGGCAGCGACGGTTCACGATGACCTCGCCATCGCGGTAGCGGTATCGCGTTGGGGCACGACCAGTTTCGACGTCTCCTTCGAGGGCACCGTCGACGAGCGGCCCGTCTTCTCGGCTGCGATCACCTACGTGGGCGTCGACGAGGGCACGCTGCAGACGCGGGCCGTTCCGATCCAGGTTCGCACGCTCCTTGGCGGCTGAGCGGCGGGGGCGGCCTCTTCCTCGCCGGTTCTACGCTCGAGATGCCCGGGAGGTCGCGCCCGACCTCCTCAACAAGGTGCTGGTCCCGGCATTCGCCGTGGACCAGCACCTTGTTGAGCAGGTCGGGCGCGACCTCCCTGGCATCTCGCTCGTAGAACCGGCGGGGAAGAGGC
>JBKJLN010000094.1:0-3426 GCA_046596935.1 Acidimicrobiales bacterium | reverse complement strand
CTCGACCCCTTCCTCCACCACGATGTCGGCCTGGTTGATGCCGGCCTGCGGACGACCCTTGGGCGCGTTGTCGATCTTCACGATCATCGCCGGGCGGTTCAGCTTCGCGGGATCCACCGCCAGCCCCGTGAGCGGGGCCCCCGTGCCCGCCGCCGCCGGTGGCGCCGCCGTCGTACTCGTGGTCGCCGGTTCGAGCTTGGGCTTGGCGACCTCCTTCTTCTTGTCGCCACCGCAGGCCGCGCCCAGCACGGCCGCGAGGGACACGGCGACGGCCAAGCGGCGGAAACCGGGTGAGGTGTGGGAAGGACGGGACATCGGCATCAGAGCTCCCGAAGCGCTTGGATGCGCTCCTCGAGGGGCGGATGGGACGGGTGATCGGACGGGCCCACGATCCAGAGGTGGGCGACCGCTCGGTTGGGTGATCTCAGGGTTGCGCCGTCATCGCGCATCGTCTCCAGCGCCGAGATCAACCCGGGAGGGTAGCGGGTGAGGGCCACTCCGGAAACATCTGCCGCCGCTTCGGAATCGGGCCCGATGGCCTTCGGGAGCAAACCCGGGGCGACCGCTCCGACGAGTGCGATCGCCACCGTCGCCAGGGCGGTGTCGTGGTTCTTGATGTGACTGAGCTCGTGGGCGAGCACGCCCTCGAGCTCGATGCGCGGGAGCGTCTCGAGCAAACCGCGGGTGACGATGATCGACGCGTGGCGGGGATCTCGTCCCACCGAGCAGGCATTGGTCGCCGGGTCGTCGAGCACGAGGAGCGTCGGCGTGGGCACGCCCGCCGAGACCGAAAGTCCGTCGACGAGGTTCTGCACGCGGGCGTGCGTATGGGGATCGACGGGGTCGGCGCCGATGCGGGAGAGCACGAGCGCGTCGGCCTGCTGCACGAGCATTGCAGTCGCGCCAGCAGCGGCGACGGCGGCAACGATGAGGGCGGATGGTCCGATCAGCAATCCGAGAATCGCCGCCACCACCACGAAGACGGCGACCGCGAACGCTCCGAGCAGCAGGCGTTGGCGTCGCTTGTTCGCCGCCGTCTGGCCCGCCACGGAGTCCGTTACGAGCGACATGTGCCAAGTATCCCACCGGTTATTCAAGGATCCGCGCAACTCGCCGATGACTAGTCCATCAGGGCCAGGGCAAATGCCCCTTCTAGGCCATGGCGTTGCGGGCGATTTTCCCGTTTCGTGAAGAGAGTTCACTTCGACCATCTCCTGGGGAGAATTTGATGCGTTTCGTCCGTCCTGCTTCTGCGGTACTCGCCACGGCGGTTCTTGCCGCAGCGGCCTACACCGCTCCTGCATCTGCCGAGATCGCCGGGGTCGGCACCTCGCTCTCATCGACCAAGGTGTTGAGCGCCCAGCTCGGAAACGGGCAACTGCTCGACCTCCTGCTGCTCGGTGATGAGGCCCGCTCGACCATCGATCCCGCGGTCGCCGCTCCCGAGGCCTACAGCCGCCTCACGGCGATCAAGGCGAGCACGGCGATCGTGCCCAACAGCCCGATCAACGTCGAGAAGTCCTTCGAAGCCAAGAGCGCCGGCCCGAGCGAGGTCGCCATTCCCGGCACGACCTTCGCCTCCAGCCTCCCGCTCGACCTCGCCCCGGTCATCTCCGGCACCGTCGACCCCGGCAAGCTCACGGCCACGGTTCTGAATGGCACGGCCGCTGCCGGCCTGAACGTCAAGCTGTCGGACATCAGCGCCGTCGGCGGCCTGCTGAGCGTCGACTCCCTGACCTCGACCATGGGCGCCTCCAGCGCCGGTTCGGCCTCGGACGCGGCTCGCGGCGTCGCCGTCCAGAACATCAAGGTCCTCGACCTCGGTTCCCTGCTCCAGGGTCTCGGCCTGCCGCTCGGTGAGCTCACCCCGAAGCAGGTCATCGCCCTCGTCGACGGCCTGGCTGCCTCCACTGGCCTGCCGCTGCCCAGTGGCACCACCACGCTGGCCCAAGCGGTCACCACCCTCAACGCCGCCATCGACAACCTGCAGGCGGCGGCCACGACCGGTACCACGGCTACGACGGTGACGCAGGTGACGAACGTCATCGACACCACGACCAACACCCTGCTCGGCACGGTCGGACTCGTCTCTCCGGTCGGCACCACCTCCACGGTCGTCACCGCCGTCGTCGCCACCGTCAACGACCTGATCAACCAGCTCCAGGCCCTGATCAACGAGCTCCTGGCCAAGGGCCTCGCCGCCCTCGACAACCTCGCCCTGCTCAGCCTCGAGGGCGTGCAGGTCGGCGTCGCCACCAAGGCCGTCGACACGGTCGAGGCGTCCAGTGCCACCGTCACCGGCTCGATCGGCAAGGTGTTGGTGGGCGGCGTCGCTCTCCCGGGCATCGACCTGAACCAGGCCGTCACGGCCATCAACGCCAACGTGTCGGCGATCAACTCCAAGCTCGGCTCGATCCTGTCGCTCGTCAGCCCTGACCTGGCCAACATCCTGCAGGTGTCGGTCCTCGACAAGGCCACCAGCGTCACCTCGTCCGACGGCTACGTCCGGAGCCGTGCCGGCCTGACGGCGGCCTCGGCCACCATCACGCCCCCGGCCAACCTGGCCGCCATCGTCAAGACGATCACCGATCAGGTGGGCGTCGCCCAGACGCTCGCCGGCACGACCGTTGGCGTCCCGGCCCTGTCCACGGCCATGAACAACCTCGGCTTCGTCCTCAAGGCCAGCTCGAGTGTCCTCACCTCGCCGTCGAAGGTGCAGATCGCCTCGGTGCTGTCGGCGTCCGACTTCGCTCGTGCCGGTGGCGTCACCACGACCGGCGCTCCCGGCGGCCCCAGCGATCCAGGCACGACGCTGCCCCGCACCGGCGGAACCGACCTGATCCTCCTCGGCGGCCTCGCCGGTGTCCTGGCCCTGGCGATCCGTCGCCTGGTCCGCACGCCGGCCGTCCGCCCGGTGCGCATCGACACCAAGTAGGTCCAAGCCTCCGGCCCCGGCCGGTGTTTCCGACGGAGGGCTCCCCGAGAGGGGGGCCCTCCTTCGCGTTGCTCTTTGGTCTCGCTCTGCGTCGCTGGCGCTCCTTGCCGCTCGACTGCGGGCTGCTCGCTGGCGCTCCCTACGCCCGCCGGCCCCGTGGGCGCGTCCCGCGACTCTGGGCGCTCCTTGCCGCGGAGCGTTTGCGTAGCGACGCCACAGGAGTGGAGCGTTTGCGTGACGGGATCCGTGACACCAGCGCTCCAGGACGCCCGGAGCGTCACGGAAACGCTCCACCACTTCTGGGTGGCTGGCGCTCCATTACCTTGAGGTGGTGACCTCCCGTCGCTTTCGCCTGGGCTTGGCACTGCTGGCGCTGGGGGCCGGGGTGGGCTGCGGGAACGGATCCTCGACAGCCTCTGACGGTGGCGTCTCGGCATCGGGGTCTGGAACCACGGGTTCGACCACGGCGTCTTCGGACCCGACGACCTCCA
>JBKJLN010000391.1:0-5096 GCA_046596935.1 Acidimicrobiales bacterium | reverse complement strand
TGGAAGGCCCGCGTCCACGAAGGGTGGAAGGGCGTCGAGATCGTCAACGTCGAGACCGAGGCCGCCGTCACCGACCTCGGCACGTCCCGCCACGTGGCCGCCATCGTCGAGCACGGCCCGCTCGATCCCGACGACGTCGCTGTGGAGCTGTTGCACGGCGTCGTCGGCCCCAACGACGAACTCGTCTCGCCCTCCCGGGTGGCCATGACGTTGCGCGACCTCGGCGAGCAGAACGGCCAATACCGCTACACCGGCGAGTTCACCTGCGAGACCGCCGGCCGGTACGGCTTCACCGTCCGCGTCGTTCCCGCTCACCCCGACCTCACCACCCCCTTGGAAATGGGCTCCATCGTCTGGGCGTAGTTGATGGCCGGCTGCTCGCTGGCGCTCCCGACGCCGGCGGCCTGGTGGCAGGGTCCATCGGCCTCGCTTGGCACCGCGTGGGCCCTGCAGGCGGAGCGTTTGCGTGACGCTTTTGTCGATGTGGAGCGTCTCGGGAACGGCTTCCGTAACGCAAACGCTCCACAGGGCCCGTGCCGTAACGGAAACGCTCCGCCGCATGCAGGGTCTCGAGCGGCAAGGGTGTGGGGCATGGCAGACGAGGTGGATGGGGTGGATGGGGAGTCGGGGCTGCGGGTGGCGTTCGAGGGGCCGGTGGCGCGGCTGACCTTGGATCGGCCGGGGAAGTTGAACGCGCTCGATGACGGGTTGCGGCGGGCGCTGGCGGGGGTGTTCGACGACCTCGAGGAACGGCCCGACGTGCGGGTCGTCGTGCTAGCGGGAGCGGGGCGGGCGTTCTCCGCCGGCGCCGACCTCACGTCGACGGCCTACCCGCCGGTCGAGGGCGACTGGTCGACCCGCCGCCACCGCACCGGCACCTGGCAGCGACTGCTCGAGCAGATGGACCGGCTCCCGCAGGCCACCGTGGTGCGCCTGCACAGCCACGTCATCGGCGGCGCCGCCCTGCTCGCCGCCGCCGGCGACATCCGCATCGCTGCTGATGACACGGTCGTCCGCATCCCCGAACTGGCCATCGGTATTCCGCTGACGTGGGCCGGCATCCCGCTTCTCGTCCGCGAGATCGGCCTGCCCCTCACTCGGGACTGGGTCATGACGTGTCGCACGGTCGAGGCCGATGAGCTGTTGCGGTCGGGCTTCGCCCAACGGGTCGTCCCGCGGTCGGGGCTCGACGTCGCCGTGTCCGAGTGCGTCGAACAGCTCCTCCGAGTGCCACCCGGTCCGCTGGCCATGACCCGAGCGATTACCTCCGCCATCGGACGGAGTTCGCCCGCCATGCTCGCCGGCTGGGGCGACGCCGACCATCAACAGTGGGCCTTCACCGAGGACGAATACCGCGATGCCGTCCGGGCATACCTCCGAGGCAATCTCCGGTCGTAACGCACAAGGAGGCCGGCCCCTATGGGACCGGCCTCCTTGTGCGAAACGAACCAGTGCTAGATGACTTCGCGGTCCCGAACGACGGTGCGCTCGGTGCGGCTGGCGCCGCCGAACCCGCCCCAGCTGCTCCAGAACATCGCCGACATGAGCAGGCCGATGACGCCGACCACCATGAGGATGATGCCGACCGTGTCGAGGTCGATGCCGGACACGCTGGCGTTGAGAGCGAAGGTCATGATTGCGCCGACTGCGAGAAGGAAGATGCTGACTCCGATGCCCATGTGATTTGCCTCCCGGCCCGGCACCCCTGCGGGCGCACGATTGATTGGTCTGCTCGTCCCCTTCCAGCTTGGCGGCTAAACCATGATCACCTCGGGATGGTCAGCGTCCGCTGAACCTCGCCTTGCCGGGACCGGCTTCGAGGAACGACGCCACCCCGGTGGCGGCGTCCTCGGTGGCAAAGACATCGGCGAAGAGGTCCTGCTCCCAGGTGAGCCCGTCGGCCAGAGGGCGGCTGAGACCGGCGTCGACGGCCGCCTTGGCCAGACCCTGAGCCACCACGGCACCGTCGGCGAGCTCGGCGGCCCACGTCAACGCGGTGTCGAGGACATCGGCGGCCGCCACCACCCGATCGACCAGGCCGATGCGCTCGGCTTCGTCGGCCGCCACCTGTCGGCCCGTGAGGATCATGTCCTTGGCCCGGGCAGGCCCGACGAGTCGGGCGAGGCGTTGCGTCCCGCCGCCGCCGGGGATGATGCCGAGGAGGATCTCCGGCTGGCCGAACTTTGCGTTCTCGGCAGCGACGCGGAAGTCACAGGCCAGCGCCAGCTCGCAACCACCGCCGAGGGCGTACCCGTTCACGGCGGCGATGACCGCACGCGGAATGGCCGCGACGGCATCGAGGGCATCACGGAACTTGCCGCCGATGACCCGGGCTTCGTCCGAGCCCTTGAACTCGGAGATGTCGGCGCCGGCGGCGAAGATGCGCTCTCCGCCCCACACGACAACTGCTCCGGGCGGGTCGGCCGTCAACTGGGCGGCGACCTCGGCGAGTTGCGCCAGCAAGGTCGTCGACAACGCGTTCATCTTCGGTCGGTCGAGGCGAACCAGGGCGACGCCATCGTCCCGCCGTTCGACGGTCACGAATGTCTCGGTGTCAGGCATCAGGCCAAGTCCTCCAGGATCTTGTCGGCGGCGGCATAGGGATCGAGACGCCGTTGCAACACGTCGTCGTGGAGGCCGGAGAACTCCGGTCCGCGACACAACTCGTCGGCCCTCTGCTCCAGACGGCGCACGACGATCTCGCGCATCTCGGCGTCTATGCGCTGGGCCCGCCGTTCGGTCAACTCCCCCGTCGACTCGAGCAGCGCCCGGTGGTCGCCGATGGCGTCCCACAACTCGGCCACGCCGTCGCCGGACTGGGCAACCGTCTTCAGGATGGCCGGGCGGTGACGCTCACGGGTGGCGTAGCCGAGGGCATCCTCGAGGTCGCGCTGCGTCTGCTCGGCGCCGGCCCGATCGGCCTTGTTGATGACGAAGATGTCGGCGATCTCGAGGAGCCCCGCCTTGTTGGCCTGCACGGCGTCGCCCCATCCGGGGTTCACGACGACGACGGTGGTGTCGGCGGCGCCGGCGATCTCGACTTCGACCTGTCCCACCCCGACGGTCTCGATCAGTACCCAAGGTAGGCCGGCAGCGTCGAGCACCCGGATGGCCTGCGGCGTGGCCAGGGAGAGCCCGCCGAGATGGCCGCGCGTGGCCATCGATCGGATGAAGACGCCAGCGTCGAGGGCGTGGTCCTGCATGCGGACGCGGTCGCCGAGGATGGCGCCGCCGGTGAAGGGAGACGACGGATCGATGGCGAGCACGCCGACCTCCGACCCGGCCGCCCGCACGACTTCGATCAGGCGATTGGTGAGGGTCGACTTGCCGGCACCGGGAGCGCCGGTGATGCCGACGGTGTAAGCGGTTCCGCCCTTTGGATACGTGAGTGCACCCGCCTCACGCGCTGGCGCGCCGCCTCGTTCGACCAGCGAGAGCAGCCGCGCCATCGCCGTGCGATCGCCGCCGACAGCGGCGTCGACGAGTTCTCGAGGGTCCCTGCTCCGTGCCATGTCGGCCCCGAAGCTAGAGGCTCAGCGGGAGGGGTCTACCAATCGTCGGAGATGGGTTCGACATCGAAGTCGATCCCCTTCGCCCGAACCTCGGTGAGACCGGGAACCCGGTCGAGCAGGATCCGTTGGATGCCCGCCTTGAGGGTCATCGACGACATCGGACATCCACCACAGGCACCGAGGAGTTCGATGTCGACCCGGCCGGCCTCTTGGTCGAGTTCGATGACGCGCATGTCGCCGCCGTCGCTCTGCAGCGCAGGGCGGATGGCTTCGACGGCTTCGAGCAGTTCGGCTTCCACGGGTGATGCGCTCCTCAGGTTGCGCCCTCGGCGGAGGGCGGCGGACGAGTCTCCCACTGGACAACACCGGAGGCGAGCCGAGACTTCCCGCCTCCATCGACGGCGTGGCACCAGACCTCGCTGAGCCACGTCGACGCCAGGGACGAACCACCGTCCGGGGCACGGGCGTCGAGGGCGCTCTCGAGGGCGGGCGCCCGCGGCGTGGTCGCCGCCAGCGCAGCGGCCACCGAGCCCACCAGGCGGTATTGCAGGCGCCGGTCGGTGCCCAAGAGGTGGAGAAAACCGAGTCGGCGGGTCGCCGCTCGTTCCACCGGGACGAGCGTTACCCGGAGGCGGTCGAGCACGCGAGCGTCATGCGCGGCCCGTGCGTCAGCCGCCCGATCGGCGTAGGCCATTCGCCAGCGCGCCAGATCGTCGGTCAGGCGGTCGATGGCCTCCACCGGCGGGTGGAGAACCTCTTCGGCGTTGCGGGGTCCGGCAATGAGGAAGGCGCCGTTCTCGTGGCAGGCGGCCCACGCCTCCAGCACCCCGAGACACTGGCAGCGGGCGCCGCCGAGTGCGCCCAGGGTCTGCTCGGCCTCGGGGTCAGGGTGATCCGCCAGGGTCAGTCGCCCCTCATTCCACCGGATGCGATGGCCACCGTCGGGCCCCTCGACCTCGAGAGGGGCGAGCCCCTTCCACCAGGGTTGGCCCGGCTCGTCACCGGGTTGGGCGGGCCGGGGCGACACCTTCGGTTCCGGCGCAGCAGCGGGAAGTTCGCCGGCGGCCGACTCGTACAGAGCGGCCACGTCGAGGTCGGGCATCGTCGGCACCAGCCAGTCGACACCCCGCACGACGAGGGCGTCGACGACTTCGGAGATGATGCGGTCGGCGACTACGGCATCGACGGCACCTGACGTCGTCTCCTGCGCGATCGTCGCCTCGAGGTCGTCGAGGGCCGCCTTCACTTCGTAGGCGGGCGAGCCCACGGTGACGAGAACCGCTTCGGCCGACCGTCGGATGCGGCGTTCCGCCTCGAGCGCCGCCGCCGCCCCCTGCTCGGCCTCGGCGGTCAGCGCACTCGCTCGACGTCGGCGCCGAGCGAGCGGAGCTTCCCGGCAAAATCCTCGTACCCGCGGTCGATGTGGAACGCATCCTGCACCTCGGTCTCGCCGTCGGCCACGAGGCCTGCCAGCACGACAGCGACACCGGCGCGCACGTCGTGGGCCCGCACGGGCGCTCCCGAGAGACCCTTCACGCCCCGGACGACGGCGTGGTGCCCCTCGGTGCGGATGTCAGCGCCCAT
>JBKJLN010000329.1:0-6458 GCA_046596935.1 Acidimicrobiales bacterium | reverse complement strand
GGTCCACCCGGAGCGGGTCCGTGCGGGCCGGCCTGGCGGCCGTGCCCGGTGACGCCGACGTCGTCCTCGTCCACGACGCCGCCCGCCCCCTGGCGCCGATCTCGTTGTTCGAGGCCGTCGTCGCCGCCGTTCGGGCTGGGGCCGAGTGCGCCATCCCCGGCGTACCAATGGCCAACACGGTCAAGCGGGTCGTGGGGGAGCGGGTCGTGGAGACGATCGATCGGGCCGACCTCGTCGAAGTGCAGACCCCCCAGGGCTTCTCGGCGGCGGCCCTCCGGGCCGCCCACGCCGGCGAGCCCGACGCCACCGACGACGCCGCCCTCATCGAGGCAACTGGCGGCACGGTGGTGGTCGTCCAGGGCGACCCCGGCAACCTCAAGCTCACCCACCCGCAGGATCTGGCCGTGGCCAGGGCCCTGCTCGAGCAGCACCCGTGATCCGCGTCGGCATGGGCTTCGACGTGCACCCGTTCAGCGACGACCCCGACCGGCGGCTCGTGCTGGGGGGCGTCGCCCTCGAGGGGGAACGAGGGCTCGAGGGCCACAGCGACGCCGACGCCATCGCCCACGCCGTCGCCGACGCCCTGCTCGGTGCGGCCGGTCTCGGCGACCTCGGCGGGCTCTTCCCGGCCAGTGATCCCACCTGGAAGGGCGCCGACAGCATCGAACTGCTGGGCATCGTCCGCGACCGGGTGGCGGCCGCAGGATGGAACGTGGTCAACGTCGATTGTGCCGTCGTGCTCGAGGCCCCGAAGCTGGCCCCCCACCGCCAGGCCATGGAGGCCCGCCTGCGGGGGGCGGCCGGAGCCGACGTCTCGATCAAACCGAAGCGGGCCGAGGGCCTCGGCTCGCTGGGTCGGGGCGAAGGCGTGGCTTGCTGGGCCGTCGCGCTGGTGGAATCGGTCGAGGCGTCATGAGCCCGCCGCCGTCGCGGCGGGGTGGCTCGCCGCCGCCTCGGGGCCGTGGGGCCGGCGGACGGGGTGCCGGCGGACGGGGCGGAGCGGGGCGCAGTGGGCCCGCTCCCGGCCTGGGCGGGCCCGGCTCATCGAGCGGGGCCGCCCGGGGCGCAGCACGGCGGGAGACGGGCCTGGGAGGTGACCAGGTCGAGGGCCGCAGGGCCGTGCGTGAGCTTCTCTACGCCCGCCGACGGGCCGTGCGCGACGTCTGGATCTCCGACACCGTCGATCGCCAGCACCCCGGAATCGCCGAGATCCTCGACCTCGCAGGCGAGGGCCGCATCCCCATCCGCGAAGTCGCCCGTGGTCGTCTCGACGCCGAGGCTCGGAGCGAGGCACCACAGGGTGTGCTGGCTCATGCCGAGGCCCTCCCCGAAGCCGACCTCAGCCGACTGACCGCCCGCCCGAGCGGGGGAGCGCCCCCCTTCCTGGTGGTGGTCGACGGCGTCACCGACCCCCAGAACCTCGGCGCGCTGCTGCGCACGGCCGAGAGCGCCGGAGTCACGGGCGTCATCCTGGGTCGGCATCGGTCGGTCCACGTGACCCCCACGGTTGCCAAGGCGGCTGCCGGCGCCATCGAGTATCTGCCGATGGCCCTGGTCGCCGGCATTCCGGCGGCGCTCCAGTCGTTGTCGACCGCCGGCATCTGGACCGTCGGCCTCGATGGTGACGCTCCGCAGGCGGTGTTCGAGCTGAACCTGGCCACCGAGCCCGTGGCGCTGGTCCTCGGAGCGGAGGGCGCCGGCCTCTCGCGCCTGGTGCGCGAGCGATGCGACGTGCTTGCGGCCATCCCTCAGTTGGGGTCGCTCCCGTCGCTGAATGTGGGTGCAGCCGCAGCGGTGGCCTGCTTCGAGGTCGCCCGCCGCCGCCTGCAATCCTGACGCCCGTACGACCGAGCCGGGAACGAATCTCCCCTTCTTCCCAATTGTCCGGGGTGGAAACGGCGGAAGGCCAAGTTTCTTCCGGACAAACCGGACGTGTCCATTGACACACTTCCGATTGGTAGCTACAAAGAACTAGTCACCTAGTTCTTTCGGGCTAGAGGACACTGCGACGCAGCATCGCCTTCGCCCCCTCGCCGCCCTTCAGGAGATGCAATTCATGGCCCTTCGCCTCGACGTCGTCCCGCTGCACGAGCTTTCCGACGACGCCCTCGTCTCCCGTTTCCAGGATGGGGACGGCTTGGCGGTGCAGGTGCTGCTCGATCGTTACCGCCGCTTCGCCCGGGCCAAGGCTCGCGGCTACTTCCTCGTCGGCGCCGACTCCGATGACATCGAGCAGGAAGGTCTGATCGGCCTCTACAAGGCGGCTCGCGACTACCGCTCCGACCGCCAGGCGAGCTTCCGGGCCTTCGCCGAGCTCTGCATCACCCGGCAGGTCATCACCGCTGTCAAGACGGCCACCCGTCAGAAGCACCAGCCCCTCAACCAGTACGTCTCGATCTCGGGCGTTCGTGGCGGTGATGATGCGGGCGAGCGGACGGTCGAGGACCTGCTCGAGGACCACTACATCGCCGACCCCGCCGACACCGTCGTGTCCAACGAGCGGATGGACTGCATGCGGTCGTCGATGGCCGAGATGTTGTCGGGTCTCGAGGTCGACGTCCTGCGCCTGTACGTGGAGGGCAAGAGCTACAACGAGATCGGCGACCAGCTCGGTCGCCACGTCAAGTCGATCGACAACGCCCTCCAGCGCATCAAGCGCAAGCTCGAGGGCCACCTGGCCGAGCGTGACGCCGCCGACTCCGAGGCCGAGGCCTTCGAGGCCAGCCATGAGGCGATCCTCGTTTTGGTGTAGTCGGTTGCCGGCGCTCCCGACGCCTATCGTCGGGTCTGACGCCGGGTTAGCTCAGTTGGTAGAGCACCTCTCTTGTAAAGAGGATGTCGTCGGTTCGATCCCGACACCCGGCTCTCCGGGGATGCTCGGCGTCCGGACGCATGACTGACAGGATGGGGGGAATGGCACTTACCGACCGTGACCGGGCCATCCTCGAATTCGAGCGGGGTTGGTGGCTCGAAGAGGGCCCGAAGGAAGTGGCCATGCGGACGCGGCTCGACCTGTCGCCGTCGCGCTATCGCGAGTTGTTGGCCCGGCTGTTGGACGAGCCCGAGGCCATGACACTCGACCCGCTCTTGGTGCGGCGCCTCCTGAAGCAACGGGACCGCAAGCGCAAGACACGCTTCGAAGGGCGCACCGCCGGGGAGCCCCCGCGGCGATGAAGCCGGGTCGACACGCCGTCACCGACACGTCCTTCGTCAAGTCGGCGGGGGGAGCGGGTGCGCGCGGATTGGTTCTGCTCGCGGTGGCGCTGCTCATCGGCGTCGTGCTCCTCAATGCCACCGACGCCGATCCGCCGGGTTCGACGATCGCTGCCAAGGGCGACAGTGACACCGCCGGTGGCGCCCGCGACACGGGCGGCGACGGTGAGGGAAAGGCGACGCCCACCACCGCTGCTGTTGTGACGACGACCACCCTCGCGCCGCGAGCCCCGAAGGACGTGAAGGTCATCGTGGCCAATGCGTCGCCGACGAAGGGTGCGGCCGGAACGGCCGGCGCCCAGCTCAAGCCCCTCGGCTACAACGTGCTGGCCCCGTCGAATGCGGCCGCCGTGAACGAGTCCAGCGTGTACTTCGTTCCCGGCTTCGATCGAGACGCCGCCGCCGTTGCCATCGCGCTCAAGCTCCCGCCGACGTCGGTGAAGCCGGTGCCGGCGCCACCACCCTTCGAACTCAACACCGCCAACGTGGCCGTGGTGCTCGGCGCCACTGACGCCGTCCGCTTCGCTCCCGGGGGTACTCCGGCAACCACCGCGCCGCCGGCTCCGGGCGCAACGACGACGGCGAAGCCAGCCACCGGCGCCACCACCACGACGGCGAAGCCGGCAGCTGGCGTAACCACCACGACGGCAAAGCCGGCCGCTGGCGTGACCACCACGTCGACGGCACCAACAACGACGTCGACGACCAAGAAGCCCTAGCCCGCCTCGGCCCAGGCCCCGGCTTTTGGAGACGTGCAGGTACCGTCATCCGGTGCCTCCGCCCGACGATGCGTTCGCCGCCTTCCGGGTCGCACGATCCGCCGCCGCTGTGGTGACCGACTTCGACGGCACCTTGTCGGAGATCGTCGAAGACCCAGCGTCGGCTCGGCCCCTCGCCGGTGTCGTCGACACGCTGCACGCGTTGGCTGCGGAATTCGGGTGCGTCGCCGTCGTGTCCGGGCGGCCGGTGTCGTTCCTCCGCTCCCGTCTCGAAATTGACGAGCGGCCGTCGACCGCGCTGGTGCTGTCCGGTCTCTACGGGCTCGAGTGGTTCGCCGAGGGAACCGAACGGACCGAACCAGCGGCACTTCCGTTCCGTTCGGTCATCGAAGAGGTTGCCGCGCGAGCTGATGCCGAGGCTCCGGCCGGTGTGGGCGTCGAGCGGAAAGGGCTGTCGGTCACCTTGCACGTTCGCACCGCCGAGGATCTCACCGGCTGGGCGCTCCGGTGGTCGGAGGAGGCCGCTGGCGCCGCCGGCCTCGTCGTGCACGCCGGCCGAAAGTCGTTCGAGCTGCGACCTCCGCTCGCCTTCGACAAGGGCACCGTGGTGTCGTCGCTCGTCGCTGGACGCCGCGCCGCCTGCTTCCTCGGCGATGATCTCGGCGACCTCCCCGCCTTCGACGCCCTCGACGCGCTGCAGCGTGACGCAGGCGCAGCGACGGTGCGCGTCGGAGTGCGCAGCCGCGAAGCGCCGCCTTCGCTGCTCGAACGGGCCGACGTCATCGTCGACGGCCCTGGCGGTTCGCTCGCGCTTCTGCGCTCGCTCCTGGCGTAGTCGTCAGCTGGGGGCGATGGCCGGTGCGGCGGCCGCAAGTTGGTCGCCGAGCCAATCGTCCGGTGTGCGTCTTTCGACGGCGGCCCGCAAGCCGCCCGCCCGCTCGGCCCGCTCAGCCGCCGGCATGACCAGCGCTCGGTGGAGGACGTCGGCGGTGGCGCTGATGTCGAAGGGATTGCACTCGAGGGCCCATTGGCCCAGCTCGTCGGCCACGCCCGACTCGCGACTGAGGGCGAGGACACCGTCGCGCTCATTCACGACGACGCCTTCCTTGGCCACGAGGTTCAATCCGTCGCGCACCGGATTCACGAGCAGCACGTCGTAGCCGCGAAGGCCGGCGACCGATGCCGGAAAGTTGTCGGTACCGTCGAGAAGGATCGGCGTCCAGTCCGGTGTCGACCACTTGGCGTTGAGGCGCTCGATCAGTGAGGTCACCTCGGCGGCGTATCCCAGGTAATCGGGAAGCGACTGACGCGACGGATAGACGAAGGCGGCGAACACCACCTGGCCCCGCCACTCGGGTCTCGTCTCGAGCAGCTCGTCGTAGGCGAGAAAGCCCCGGAGGAGGTTCTTCGACAACTCGATGCGATCGACGCGCACGATCAACTTGCGCCCGCCAACGGTCTCGGCGAGCTCGGCCAAGTGCCGGTCGCAGCCCTCGGTGGCAGCAACCCCGACGACATCGGCAAGGTGGGGGGCCGCCGGGGCCACGAACGTGGGCGGCACGTACCCGAGCACCTCGGCACAACAGGCCTCGAACTGCGCCGCCCACCGGCGGGTGTGGAACCCGCACGAGCGGAAACCGGCCAGGCCCCTCAGGAGCTCCTCGGCGCAGTCGTCAGGCAGCATTCGAAGCTCTTGGGGGGTGCAGAACGGCGTGTGGTTGAAGTGCACGAGCCCGAGGTCGGGGCGCCGCGCCGCAACGAGGCTGCCGACGAGCGACAGGTGGTAGTCCTGCACCAGCACGGTTGCGCCCTCGGGGGCCAGCTCGACGACGGCGTCGGCGAAGCCAGCGTTGACATCGCGGAAGTGGCCCCAGGCCTCGCGCCAGCGGCGGTCGAAGTGCGGACGACGTGGGCTGTCGAAGAGCCCGTGGTTGAGGTACCACAGCGTCGAATTGGCGATTACGTCGTAATACGAGCGATAGACGGCGTCGTCGATCGACAACAAGCGGATGTCAATGGTGACTGCGTCCTGCTCGCCGACACTTCCGGGCGGATCGAGGCGAAGCGGTCCGGCGCCGGCAGCACGGCGGTCGGCATCGGTGATGGCGCCGGCGATCCACATCACGTCGCGTCCGTGGAGCGCCGGCACGAGGGCGTTGACCAGGCCCCCCGCCGCTTTCTTGGTGATCAGGGCATCGCCATCGAGGGCGAAGTTGAGGGGTCCACGGTTGGAGACGACCACCAGAGCCGGCACGGTGGGGCACCATACCCGTCGTGCCGATCGTTCTCGCCTCCCCGGACAAGTTCCGGGGAACGGCCTCCGCCGTAGAGGTCGCCGGCGCGATCGCGGAGGCGGCGCGGGCCGCTGGGTGGCGTGTCGATGCCGCCCCGGTGGCCGACGGCGGTGAGGGCATCCTCGAGGTGCTCGGTGGCAGCGTCCGCTCGAGTCGAGTGCAAGGACCCCTCGGCGAGGTCGTCGACGCTGAATGGCGATTGTCGTCGTCGCGTCCTCCCACGGCCGTGATC
>JBKJLN010000318.1:0-6896 GCA_046596935.1 Acidimicrobiales bacterium | reverse complement strand
GGCCCGCTACCCCAAGGTGTTGGTGCCCGAGATGAACCTCGGCCAACTCGTGCGGCTGTTGCGGGCCGAGTACCTGGTCGACGCCCGGAGCTACACCAAGGTGCAGGGGCTTCCGTTCCGCACCGACGAACTCGAAGCCGCGATCGGAGCCTTGATCGATGAGTGACACCACCATCCCCCTGACCACCAAGAAGGACTGGACGAGCGACCAGGAGGTGCGGTGGTGCCCAGGTTGCGGCGACTACTCCATCCTCACGGCCATGCAGATGCTGATGCCAGAGCTCGGCGCCCGTCGGGAGAACACGGTCTTCATCTCCGGCATCGGCTGTTCGAGTCGCTTCCCCTATTACATGAACACCTACGGGATGCACTCGATCCACGGGCGGGCACCGGCCATCGCCAGCGGGCTCGCCGTCGCCCGGCCCGACCTCGACGTCTGGGTGATCACGGGGGATGGCGACGGGCTGTCGATCGGCGGGAACCACCTCATCCACGCCCTCCGCCGCAACGTGAACCTCACGATCCTTCTGTTCAACAATCAGATCTACGGGTTGACCAAGGGCCAGTACTCCCCGACGAGCGAGATCGGGAAGGTGACGAAGTCGACCCCCTTCGGTTCCATCGATCAGCCCTTCAATCCCATCAGCCTTGCGCTCGGCGCCGAAGCCACCTTCGTGGCCCGTACCCACGATCTCGATCGCAAGCACATGCAGGAGGTGTTCCGGCGGGCCCACGCCCATCGCGGCGCGTCGTTCGTCGAGATCTACCAGAACTGCAATGTCTTCAACGACGGCGCCTTCGAGGGCATCACGAAGCGGGATGCGCGCGAGGAAATGCTCATTCCCCTCGAGCACGGACAGCCGATTCGTTTCGGCGCCGATCGGGGCAAGGGCGTGGTCGTCGACCGACAGGGAAAGGCCACGATCGTCGATGTCGCCGACGTCGGCGAGGACGCCATCCTGGTGCACGACGAGCACCGGGAGGAGCCGGGATTGGCCTTCATGCTGAGCCGTCTCGCCCGGGGGCCCTTCGAACCCACACCCATGGGCATCTTCCGGGCCGTCGAGCGAACCGACTACGGCACCGCCGTGCAGCGCCAGCTCCACGACGCCGCCGAGCGCCAGGGACCGGGAGACCTCACGGAGTTGCTCGCGTCCCTCGGGACCTGGCAGGTCTAGCTCCTGGATGGACCCGGGTTTGTGCCGGACCCGGGGAGGACAGGAATACAGCGATAACCTGGAACCCCACGTCATGAACCGCGCCTCCACAACCCCCCTCCGCAGGGGCGCCGTACTCTTCCTGTCGCTCGTCGTGAGCATCGTCGGCCTCGCTCCCGTCGCTGCCGCCCAGCAGAGTGCGTCGACCTCGACCAGCGCCGACCTCACCCAGGACGGTTGGTGGAATCGCGCCCAGGGTCAGCAGACAGCTGAACCGGCCAACCCCCTCCGGCCTGCGATCGGCGGAGCGATTCCGGCGCCGGTGACCGTGCCGCCCAACGGCCTCGGTATCGGGGCTGCGGCCGGCGATCCCGACAAGGTGGCCGCTGTCGGCATCATCCTCGACGCCCCGGCCGACGCCCTGGTCGACCGGCTGACCTTGACGCTCAAGGAGACGCCGGAGAATGGCTCGAACCTCAATACCGGCAGTGCCAAGATCGTCGCTTGCCCGATCACGACCTTCTTCGCAGGAGTGAAGAATGGTGACTTCATCAATCGGCCGCTGTGCGACGACTCCCAGAGCACTCCCGGCCAACGGGCCGCCGACGGGACGTGGACCTTCGACCTCACCTTGCTCGCCTCGCAGTGGATCGACCCGACCAGCGGACTTTCACAGAACGGTGTTCTGCTCGTCGAGGCGGTGGACGCCCCGGTGTCGTTCCAAACCAGCCTCTCGGATATCTCGACCGGAAAGGTGAAGCTCGACTTCGCCGCGACGGTGCTCCTCGGTGACGAGGAATACGCGAGCGACTCGTTCGGGGCGACGGACACCTTCGACAGCGGAACGACCGCCGATGACGTCGCCGTGTCCGACGTGCCGACCGAATCTTTCGATGCCACGTCTTCGTTCAGCAGTGGGAGCACGGCGATCTCGCCGACGAGGACGCCTCGCACGGCCGGCGCCCCGACGGCAGTCCCGACGGGAGCGCCCCAGGTGGCGACACCAACGGTGGGCACACGCCCGATTGCGGCCATCAAGCTCATCGGCAACCTGTCGCCGGCGGCGGTCGTCTTCTTTCTCCTCTTGCTTGCGGGCGTCGGGTACTTTCTCGCCGTCGTGCTCGGACCGCTGGCGACGCCGACCGTCGCACCCGTGCGGGCCGGTGGCGTCAGTCGTGCGCTGGCCGAGCGCGAAGCCGCTGCCCGAAACCAATGAACCCCAATTCCTCTGGAGGGACCATCGCTATGCGTCACGTCCGACTGATCGGGCTGGCCCTGGTCTTGTTGTTGGTTGCGGGAGCCTGCGGCCAGAAGGAAGGCGTTGCGCTCTCGGCCGGGGCTGGGGGCGGGTCGGTGGCCACGGGTGACGCAGGCGCGGGAGACGGCCAGGCGGCGGTCGCAGATCCTGCGGCCGGCGAGGAGGTCCCGGTGGATCCGGCGGCCGAGGGCGGCGACGCGGCTGCGGCCGATCCCGCAGCGGCGGCGGCTGCAGGGGGGACGGCGGCCGCGCCAGGTGCGGCTCCGAAGCCAGGTGCGCCCGGGGCGACCGCCAAGCCGGGGACGGCAGGCGCCGCGCCAGCCGCCGGTACGACGAGCGGCGGCACAGGCACCGCGACAGCTACAGCTCCCTCTGCGGGGCCGAACGACAAGAACGGCGTGACCGACAAAGAGATCGTCATCGGGATCCATGCGCCGGTGACCGGCGCTGCACCCTTCCCGCAGTCGACGTTCGACGAAGGCAAGGAGGTGTACTGGAAGGCGAAGGGCGCCATCAACGGCCGCACCGTGAGGGTGGAGTTCTTCGACGACCAGTTCAATCCGAGCCGCGCCGTGCAGGTCTGTCGCGAGTTGGTCGAGTCCAAGAAGGTCTTCCTGCTGATCGGCGGCGGCGGCGCCGACCAGATCACGGCCTGCGCCAAGTACGCCAACCAGGTCGGCGTTCCTTACCTGTCGGCCGGGGTGAACCAGACAGGGTTGGAGTCGCTCAAGACCTACTTCGCGCTGTCTCTGACCTACAGCCAGCAGTCGCCGATCATCGCCCAGCTCGTGAAGAACAAGCTGGCCAAGACCAAGATCGGCATCCTCGTCGCCGACACGCCGTCGTTTGCCGACGCCCAGGCCAGCTTCACCAAGGCGGCCACCGACGCCGGCCTCGAGATCGTGAAGAACTCCAAGATCAACAAGAGCGCTTCCCAGAGCGACACGCTGGCCGCCGCCCAGGCGATGCAGCAGTCGGGCGCCGAGGTCGTCTACATCCTCACGGCGCCGACGGTGTTCCTGCAGTTCGCCCAGCAGGCCGCCGGCCAGGGCTACAGCCCGCAATACGTCGGCCCCGGAATCACCAGTGGCTTGAACACGGTCGCCAGCGTCGGGTGTCCCGGTATCGGCGAGGCTCGGTTCCTCTCGCCCTTCCCGCAACTCGACGACCCCACAGCGGCGGACTACCAGGCGGCCTACAACACGCAGAACAAGAAGAACGGCGACGACATCGGCTTCGCGTTGTGGGGCCTGAGTTCGATCCTGGCCGAGATGTTCAAGGCTGCTGGGCCGGACCTCGGGCGGGCCAAGTTCCTCTCGACGCTCCAGAGCGGTCAGGCCTTCGGCGGTGGCGTGTACCCGGATGCGAAGTACGGGCCAGGGAAGCCGTTCGGTGGGAGCGCTATGCACCTCCTCAAGGCTGACTGTGGCAAACGGGCGTACACCACTGAAGCCAAGAACGTGACCGGGTTCTAGCGCCGGTGGACGAGCAACTGCTTCGGCGGGTCGGCATCGGGGTCGGGATCTTCGTCCTCACCACTCTGATCTTCATCCTCATCGGCCAGAAGCAGGCGTTGGTGATCGGCATCATCACCGGCGCCGCCTACGGACTTCTCGGCCTCGGCCTCGTGCTGATCTACAAGTCGAGTGGCGTCTTCAACTTCGCCCAGGGCGAGTTCGGCACCGTGGCCGTCTACGCGTTGTACCTGCTGCACTCGAGCGGGGTGCCTTATGTCTTGGCGTTGCTGGGTGCCCTCGTCGTGGCCGTGCTCTTCGGTCTGCTGGTCGAGCGCATCATCGTGCGGCCGCTGTTCGACGCTCCCCGGGTGACACTTCTGGTGGCCACCGCCGGCGTCTCGCTGCTCGCCGTCGGTGTCGAGATCTGGTTCGGCGAGGCTCGCCTCCGCAATATCGACCCGGCGCTCGGCCGAACCGATCGGCTGTCGTTGCTGGGTGTCCGAGTCTCCGATCAGCGGCTGTTGTTGATCCTCGTGCTCATCATCCTGGCCGGCGTTCTTGCCTACTTCTTCAACCGGACGAACCTCGGCCTGGCCATCCTCGGAGCCAGCCAGGAACCGACGGCGACCGAACTGGTGGGCATCAGCGTCAAGCGGTTGTCCGGCTTCACCTGGGCCCTGGCGGCATTGCTCGGCGGGTTGGCGGGGGTGATCGGCATCCCGGCGGCCGGCAACACCTTCGGCCCGGGGGTTGTGACCTCGGGATTGCTCATCCCGGCGTTCACGGCGGCGGTTCTCGGCGGCTTTACCAGCCTGCCGGGCGCCTTCCTCGGTGGCGCCATCGTGGGTGTCTCCCAGGCGCTGGCGACGTCGGCCAACTTCTTCGACTTCATCCCCGGACAGCCCGGCGTGGTGATCGCCTTCGTGCTGCTCGTCGGCGTGCTCTCGGTTCGGCCCAACGGGCTCCTGGGCAAGGCCTGACGTGTCCGACTTGGCGGCGGAATCCGACCAGGAGATCCTGGCCAAGGCGAAGGCCGAGGCCAATCGTGACGAAGGCTTCGAGCCGTCAAAGGGTGGCTGGGTCGGCCGCGTAGCTCTGCTCGTCTTCGTCTTCGTGATGGTGTTCGTGTTCCCCGCCGGACGGGAGGCCTTCGAGGTCAACATCTTCACCCAGGCCGTGGTGTTCGCCATCATCGGGCTGTCGCTCAACGTGCTGCTCGGCTACGTCGGGCAGATCTCCCTCGGGCACCAGGCCTTCGTGGGCATCGGTGCCTTCACCTCGGCCTACGTCGTGTCGGTACAGAAACAGAGCTTCTTCGCCGCCGTCGCCGTGGCCATGGTCGTCGGCGCCCTGCAGGCACTCCTCCTCGGAGCCGTGTCGCTGCGGATCAAGGGTCTGTATTTCGCCCTCATCACCCTGTCGTACGGGCTGGTGGCTGAACAGAGCATCTTTCAGATCCAATCGCTGACCGGTGGCGGCGCCGGCCAGGCCGCCCCCAAGCCGAGCCTGTTCGCAACCGACCTCCGCTACTACTACCTGTGCCTCGCCTTCCTGGCCGCCGTCATCTGGGTCGACTACCGGATGATGCGGACGAAGGGCGGGCGGGCACTGCTGGCGCTGCGGGAGAACCCGCGGGTGGCGTCGACCTTCGGGGTCAATGTCAAGGTCTTCACCCTCTTCGCCTTCACCGTCTCGGGCGTGTTCGCCGGCCTGGGCGGCGCCCTGCTCGCCCACAACGACACCTTCGTCGTCGCTGACATCTACAACTTCCGCCTCGCCCTGGTCTTCGTGATCATGACGGTCGTCGGGGGTCTCCGTAGCCGGACGGGCGTCATCATCGGCTCGGTCTTCTTCGCCCTGCTCGGTTTCCTCATCGAGAAGATCCACTTCATCGAGGTGGCACTGAAGAAGATCCCCTTGGCGCCGACACTGACGCCGCAGATCGCACCCCTGGTGATCGGGCCGCTCCTCCTCCTGCTCACCCTGACGCTGAATCCCGGGGGCATCGGCCAGCAGATCCGACCGGTGCTCCGCTGGCTCGGCGGCCACCGCTTCGACCTCCGCGATCGCGGCGAGAAGGAGGTGCAGATCTCCGATGTCCGTGCTTGAGACCCGCGGCTGTTCAATCCGATTCGGTGGCGTCCAAGCGGCGCGCGATGTGAGTATCTCTGTCGGCGAGTGGGAGATCGTCGGCGTCATCGGCCCAAACGGCGCTGGCAAGACGACGACGTTCAACATGATCACGGGCTTCTACACGCCCAACGACGGGTCGGTGTGGTTCAAGGGCGTCGACGTCACCGCCTTGCCTGTGCATGACCGCACGGCGCTCGGCATGGGCCGCACGTTCCAGAATGTCGGGCTCGTGAAGGGCTCGACGGTACGGGAGAACCTCAAGACGGCGCAGCACCTGCAGGCCGAGTACGCCACCGTCGCCGGCATGGTGGGGGTGCCGCGTACGTATTCGAGTGAGCGGGAGCTCTCGCGCCGCGCCGATCTGCTCCTCGACATCCTCGGCCTCGGTGACCTCGCCGACACTCGGGTCGCAGGTCTTCCGTACGGGGTGTTGAAGCGGGTCGAGGTGGCGACGGTGCTGGCCACCGATCCCGAGGTGCTGTTGCTCGACGAACCATCGTCGGGAATGGGCCCGGAAGAAGCGCACGCCCTCGGCGACACCCTCCTCGAACTGCGGCGCGAGTTCGGGCTTTCCATCGTGATGATCGAGCACCACGTGCCCCTGGTGGTGCGGGTCTGCGACTACGTCTATTGCCTGAACTTCGGCGAGCTGCTGGCCGAAGGCAAGCCCGACGCCGTCCGGAACCATCCAGAGGTCGTCCGCGCCTACCTGGGTGAGGACCCGGATGAGGTGGCTTCCTGATGGCGGTATTGGAGATCGAAGAACTGCGGGTTGGCTACGGCTTCCCCGTGCTCATGGGCATCAGTTTCGTGGTCGAAGAGGGCGAGACGGCGGTGCTGTTCGGCCTGAACGGCGCCGGCAAGACGACCACCGTCGCCACCATCGCCGGC
>JBKJLN010000194.1:0-9053 GCA_046596935.1 Acidimicrobiales bacterium | reverse complement strand
GGACGATCGTGGTGGCCGGACGCACTCGTGAACGCTACTTGCGGCCGAGTCGGCGGATCTCCTGCTCGAGAGGCCCGATCCCCTCCACCTTGCCCAGGCACACGGCGACGCCGATTTCGGCGGCGGCTGCCTCGACGTCGGGGTCGGCAAAAGCGGTGTAGAGGATGACCGGTTGCGTCGGGCGGGCCTGGCGAATTCGTCGAGCCGTCTCGAGCCCGTCCATCGCCGGCATCTTGTAGTCGATGACCACGACATCGGGGTCGTTGGCGATCACCGCATCGATGGCTGCGGCTCCGTCGGCGGCGCCGCCGACGACCTCGAAGCCGTCGATGCTGAGCATCGTCGTGAGCATGCGCCGCACATGGTCGGTGTCATCGACGACAAAGACACGAATGGTCTGCTCCACGGTCAGCGCAGCGTACGGCATCGGCCACCCGTGCTCGGCGGTTACTGACCTCGGTCGAGTGCGCGTAAGCCGTCGAGCACGAGCACCAGTCGCGACGTGGGTGGACCGGCCGAAGTCGACGGCGCCGTCGGGGTCGGCTCGGGAGGCGGAGGCGGAAGCGGGGGCGCGGTCGTCGCCACCGCGGTCGTGGTCGAGGTGGTGGTCGGCACCGCGCGAGGCGCCGGCGTAGCGGTGGCTGGAGCGGGGGCCGCCGTCGTGGTGGTCAGCCTCGGCCGGGTGGTGGTCGTGGTGGGCGCAGTCGTCGGGGCCGGGGACGGAGCGGGGGCCGGAGCGGGGGCGGCGGTCGTCGGCGATGAGGCGCTGCCGCCGCTGCGGAGTCGCATGAAGACCTGGGTTACCCAGATTGCGCCCGATCCGTCGATGACGACACCGACGCCGATGTGGGTCAGTGCGCCGTCGAGGATGTTGGCTCGGTGTGGCGCGCTGTTCATGAAGGCGTTGTGGATGTCTTCCACCGTCGGTCCAACGCCCACGTTCTCGGCCAGTTTCTCCCAGTTCTGGGTGACTTCATTGGCGAGGTTCGGGTTGTGGGACAGCTTGTTGGCGTCGGCCATGCGTTGCGACCACCGGCGGGCGATGGCGGTCAACTCGCCGTCGGTCGTGAGGGTCCCGAGGCCCTTGGCCGATCGGGCGCCGTTGACCCGGGCGACGAAGTCGGCTTCCATCCCGGCGTCGGCGCCGGCGGCGTCGACCAGCGCGCCGGCGAGCAGGAGCCCCGTCAGGGTCGTGACGGCGAGCAGCGATCGCAGCAGCCGGATCATCGGGCGTCCAATGCTCGCAACTGTTGCATCACCAGAATCAGGCGAGCCGGGATGGTCGCCGCAGGAAGGGGGGCCGCCTGCGGGGGGGCCGTGCTCGGAACGCGCGCAGCCACCGGCGATGCCTTTGGCGCCGAGACGGGCGCCGATGCCGGCGGCGCCTCGGCGCGCGGGCGCAGTTTCATGAATTGGTGAGTGGTGAAGATGGCCCCGTCGCGTCCGTAGACGACGCCGACGCCGACGTAGGTGAAATCGGGGTCGACCAGGTTCTTGTAGTGGAGGGGACTGGCCACGAAGGCATCGTGGAGACCATCGACGGTCATACCGACCCCGACGTTCTCGCCGAGCTTCTGCCAGTCGGCCTTGACCGCATCGGCCAAGCGCGGGTTGTGGGAGATTCGATCGACGGCGGCCATCGAGGTCGCCCACTGGCGTGCCACCTGGACGAGTTCCGGATGAATGGTCAGCTGGCCAAGCCCCTTGCTCGCGCGCAGCTCGTTGATGCGCCGCACGAAGGCGGCCTCGTCCGCTGGGGCATCGGTTGCGGCGCCGGCCGCCATGACCTGGGTGGGCAGTGCCAGGAACGCCACGACGGCCACGAGGATCACCACCAGCCGATGCACCCTGTCGTATCGGCGGAAGGTGCACAGCGGTTGAATCGACCGGATCGCCGCCCGCTCGCAGCGAGCGTCATCCCGACGTTGACTTGCGCAGGATTCAGACCTCGGGCGAGTCTGCCCGGCGTGAACCTGGCCACGATCATCGATGGGCACCCGGACGATGCGCTTGCGTTCATCAGTCGCGGCAATCGCACGACCTACGGCGAACTGCGCGACCAGGTGGCCCAGCTGCGCGGCGGGCTCATCCGCCTGGGCATCGAGCCGGGCGATCGCGTGGCCCTGCTTTCTGGCAATAACTGGTTCTTTGCCGTCAGCTACCTCGCCGTGCTCGGCGTCGGTGCGGTCGCCGTGCCGCTCAACCCCTCGAGCCCGTCAGCCGAGATCCGAACCGAGCTCGTCGCCATCGGCGCTCGCGCGGTCGTGGTGGGCCCGAGTGGTCGCGATGCGATGGCCGGCATCGGCCAGGGCGCCACGCCGGTCGAGTTCGTGATCGTGCCCGAAGGTGTCGAACTCGCCGCCGCCACCTCGATGGACAAGCTGATGAAAGGGGATGCCCCGCCGGCCATCGAACGGTCGGATGATGACTTGGCCGTCCTGATCTTCACCTCGGGGACGAGCGGTTCGCCCCGACCCGCCATGCTCACCCACGGCAACCTCCGAGCCAACCTCGAGCAGATGCAGCGCCATCCAGGTCGCGCCCTTCACACCACCGACGTGAGCCTCGGCGTCCTGCCGATGTTCCACATCTTCGGGTTGAACGTGCTCTTCGGACTGAGCTTGTTCGCCGGTGCATCCGTTGTCCTCGTCGAGCGGTTCGACCCGGCTTCGGCCCTTGACTCCATCCGCGATCACGGCATCACCCTCATCGCCGGTGCGCCGCCGATGTTCCAATCGTGGGCGACGATGCAAGGCGCCGATCCCGAGGCGATGCGCACGATCCGGCTCGCCGTCTCCGGTGCCGCCCCCCTCTCGGCCGACGTCGCCGCCGCCTTCGAGGAGCGCTATGGCAAGCCGATCTTTCAGGGCTACGGCCTGACCGAGGCGTCGCCGACCGTCACCTCCTCGGTGATCGGAGGCGTGGCCAAGCCCGCTTCGATCGGCCTGCCGCTTCCCGGCATCGAGGTCCGCCTCGTCGACGACGAGCAAGAAGACGCTCTGGTCGGCGATGCCGGGGAGATCTGGGTGCGCGGACCCAACGTCTTCGCCGGTTACTGGCAGGACGCGGCGGCCACCGAACGGGCGCTGACCGGTGACGGTTGGCTGCGTACGGGCGACATCGCCGTCGTCGATGATGACGGGTACCTCTACATCGTCGACCGCGCCAAGGACCTCATCATCGTGTCCGGATTCAACGTGTATCCGGCAGAGGTCGAGGATGCCCTTCTCGAGCATCCCGGTGTCGAAGCCGTGGCCGTCGTGGGCGTCGCCCACCCCCATTCCGGTGAGACCGTGAAGGCCTTCGTCGTCCAAGCCGCTGGTCATCATCTCGAGGAGGATCAGCTCATCGAGTTCTGCGCCGGCCGTCTCGCCCGCTACAAGTGCCCGACCAAGGTCACCTTCCTCCCGGAACTCCCTCTCGGTCAGGGAGGAAAGCTGCTCCGGCGCGAGTTGGGGTGAGCAGCTGGGCAGGCGGAAGGGGGCTGGGCGGGGCGGGCTTGGGCCTCGAAGTGCTGGTGGCGACGAGGAAGCCGGCGAAGATCACGGTGATCCCGGCGACGAGGGTGACGGCGAATCCGTCCATCTCGTCGAGGACCGAGTTGAGCAGACCGCTGCTCGACAGGATCAAGGTGCCGACGGCAATGAGGACGTTCGACCACAGGAGTCGGCCCCTCCGGACGCGGATGGCACTCCATGCGGCGCCGAGGAAGATCACGAGGGCGCCCGCGGCCGAGGTGACGGCGGCGAGTATCCGGGGTGCGGGGCCGAAGACCTCCGAACCCTGCGCCAGTTCCTTGACCGGAATGGGCCCGGTCAGGGGTGAGAACAGCACGACCCCGGCGGCGAAGGCGCAGAGCAACGCAACCCCCGCCGCCACCTGATCGCCGCGACGCTCGCCGGCGAGGAGATACACCGTTCCGAGAGCGAGGAACGGCACGTTCACGATGGCCCCGAACAAGTAGAAGAGGCGGAAGGTGATCGGACTCCAACCGAGAGCGGCGCCGGCTCCGAGGGCGAAGGCGGCGAGGGAGAAGAATCCAAGGGCGAGCGACCACGCCAGCTCGTGGCGCCGCCGCCGCTCGAGCCACCGCTCGAAGGTCGAGCACGCGAACGCCAGGGCGATCAGCCCCGCAGCAGCGGCCAGCGCGGAATGCACGCTCCTATCGTGACTCCGTCAGTCGATCGATCCCAAGCCCAAAGGCAAGGGCGCCGTCGGATCTGACGTCCGTTCGAAGCAGGCGTTCGTAGGACTGAAGTCGAACACCCTCCTCGGTGGTCTCGCATTACGCGGTCATGGGCGTTGGGGAAGACGCGGATCTCGAGGAGATCAAGCGCGCCTATTACGACCGCGCTCGCCTGTATCACCCGGATGCCCACGCCTCCTCCGCTCCGGCGGTCCGGGCGGAGGCCGAGCGGACGATGCAGTCGTTGAACCATGCATGGACCGTGTTGCGCAACGCCAAGGCGCGTCAGCGCTACGACCGCATGATCGGGCACCCAGGGACGGAGTCCGGCTCCGAGCGGTCGGGGCCCACGACGTCCAAACGGCGGTCGTCGCGCCCGTCGAGCCCCGCCGTGACCGAGACGAACCGCCGTCCCGCGCTGGGTGTCGGCTTCCAGTCCTGGTTCGGTGCTTCGGTCGGAGCCCGTCGCGTCGGTGGCCGTCCCCAGCTGAACCTCCGCTTGACCGGGTCGTCGCTCGAGCCGCTGCAGGGCCTCGTTCCTGATGGCCTCATCGGTCTGCACGCCGAACACACGTCCATCGGCGATGCCGACCTCCGCAGCCTCATCGGCATGGCCAGCCTCCGCTACCTCGACCTCACCGGGACCCGCGTGACCGATGCCGGTCTCGTCCACCTCCTCGGGTGCCGCGACCTCGAGACGCTGGTGCTCTGGGACACGGCGATCACCGATGGCGGCCTGGCGCTCATCGCCCGGTTCCCCATGCTCTGCCATCTCGGCCTTGGCAACACGAGCGTCACCGACGCCGGTCTCCTCCACCTCGGTGGCCTGCGCCACCTCCGGCTCGTGCAACTGTCCGGCACCGCCGTCGAGGGCTCCGGTCTGGCCCATCTCCACGGGCTCCCCCAGCTGGCGACGGTGTCGATTCCGTGGAGGGTGCGTGGTGGCCACCGCCGTCGGCTTCGTTCGGCCCTCCCCCGAGAGGCGCAGGTCTTCTGAGTCCCTGCCGGGGGCGCTACTTGCCCGCGATCGTTCGTTTGTGAACGCCCGCACGACCGCCGATACCATCGCTCCCGTGGCGGAGCAGGCAAAGCGGCGCATCCCGGAGGCGACGGTGGCTCGCCTGCCCGTCTATCTGCGCAGCCTGCTGGAGGTGGCCGAGACCAAGGCCCCGACGATCTCGTCGGAGCGACTGGCCGAATTGGCCGGCGTGAACGCCGCCAAGGTTCGCAAAGACCTCTCCTACCTCGGGTCGTACGGCACCCGCGGCGTGGGCTACGAGGTCGAATTCCTCCTCTTCCAGATCAGTCGCGAACTCGGCCTCACGCAGGATTGGCCGGTCGCCATCGTCGGGATCGGCAACCTCGGCCAGGCGCTCGCCAACTACCGGAACTTCTCCGCTCGTGGGTTCCGCATCGTCGCCCTTCTCGACGCCGATCCGAACAAGGTGGGCGAGCAGGTCGCCGGCATCGCCGTCCGCCACCTCTCCGACCTCGACGACATCGTCGCCACCGACGGGGTCTCGATCGGGATCATCGCCACCCCCGCCCACGTCGCCCAGGAGGTGGCCGACCTGCTCGTCGGCGCCGGCGTCACCTCCATCCTCAACTTCGCGCCGGCGGTGCTCTCGGTGCCCGACGGGGTCTCGCTGCGGAAGGTCGACCTCTCGATCGAGCTGCAGATCCTCAGCTTCTACGAACAGCGGGCCGCCGGCTTCCCCGACGCCGATGCCTCGAGTCCGGCCGGCTGAGATGCCGGTCGCCGGCACTTCCTATCCCGTCAACCTGGTGCTCTCCGGCGCCCGCTGCCTGATGGTCGGCGGCGGCAAGGTCGCCCGCCGGAAGGTCGAGGGCCTGCTCACCTGCGGCGCCGACGTCACCGTCGTCGCTCCGGACGTGGACGTCGACCTGGCGGCTCTGCCGGTGACGATCGAACGGCGGGCCTATGCGTCCGGCGAGGCAGCCTCCGGCGGCTACCGATTGGTGATGACGGCGACCGACGACCGCGCCGTGAACCAGGCTGTGTACGACGACGCCGTCGGCGCCGGTATCTGGGTCAACAGCGCCGACGACCCCGACCGCTGCACGTTCACGCTCCCGGCCATCGTGCGTCGCGGCCCGCTCCTGGTCACGGTGTCGACCGGGGGCCACAGTCCGGCGGTCTCGTCGTGGCTACGAAGTCGCCTGGAGGCGGAGTTCGGGCCGGAGTACGAAGCACTCGTCTCGCTGTTGGCCGAGGAGCGAGCGGCGCTCCAGTCCGAGGGCCGCACCACCGAGGGCCTGGCTTGGCAGAAGGCCCTCGACTCGGACATGCTTGACCTCATCCGGGGGGGCCGCATCTCGGAAGCAAGGGACCGCCTCAAGACGTGTCTGTCGTCGTCGTAGGGCTCAATCACCGCACCGTGCCGCTCGATGTGCTCGAGCGCATGACCGTCAGTGGTGCGCGCCTGCCCAAAGCCCTCTACGACCTCCGGACTCGCCCGAACCTGAGCGAAGCGGTCGTCCTGTCGACCTGCAACCGCACCGAGATCTACGCCGTGGCCGAGCGATACCACGGCGCCATCGACGACGTCCGTACCTTCCTCACCGACCTGTCGGGCCTCAACATCGAGGATTTCTCCGATCACGTCTACGCCTATCACGATGATTTCGCTGTGGCCCACCTGTTCAAGGTGGCGTCCGGACTCGACTCGGCTGTGTTGGGCGAGAGCGAGATCCTCGGTCAGGTGCGTTCCGCATTCGAGCGGGCGCAGGAAGAAGACGCGGCCGGCACGGAGCTCGCCCGCCTCTTCCGTTCGGCCCTCGGTGTCGGCCGGCGGGTGCGGGTCGAGACGGGCATCGCCCGAGGCACGACCTCGGTCAGCCAGGCGGCTGTCGCCATGGCCGTCGAGCGCCTCGGCAGCCTCGACGGGCGCCGCATCCTCGTCCTCGGGGCCGGAGAGATCGGCGCCGGCATGGCCGTCGCCCTCGCCGGCACGGTGGGCACGGGCGAGGTCCTCGTGGCCAACCGCACCCGCACCCGCGCTGTCGCCCTCGCCGCCCGCACCGGCGGCCGCGTCGTCGACTTCGGCGAGTTGGGCGAGGCGCTGTCGAGCGTCGATGTCATGCTCACGTCGACGGGCGCGTCGGGCACGATCATCTACCGCGACGACATCGAAGCGGTGATGGCTCATCGCAATGGCCGACCGCTGCTCATCGTCGATGTCGCTGTGCCCCGCGATGTCGACAATCAGGTCGGCGAGCTCGATGGCGTGACCCTTCTCGACATGGACGACCTCCGGGCCTTCGCCGAGTCGAGCATCGCCGGCCGGCGCCGTGAGATCGCCACGGTGCAGGACATCGTCGACGACGAGGTCAGCCGGTTCTTCGAAGCGCTCGCCGCCCGCGCGGTGGCGCCCCTCGTCTCCAGCCTCCGTGATCGCGCCGACGCACTCCGCACCGCCGAACTCGAGCGATATTCCGCCCGCCTGGCCGGACTCGACGATCGCCAGCGTGCTGCCGTCGAAGCGCTGACCAAGGGCATCGTCAACAAGCTGTTGCACGAGCCGACCGTTCGGCTCAAGGACGCCGCCGGCACGGCCAGGGCCGACCGCTTGGCCGACGCCCTCCGCGCCCTCTTCGACCTCTAGCCCGTCGACCGAGCCTGCGGATGGACGGCCGAGGATGAGGTTGCGGGCGGCCACTCGCGGAAGCGCCCTTGCGCGATGGCAGACGGACCACGTCATCTCGTTGCTCGGTCTCGAGGTCGAGACGGTGGTGATCTCCACCGAGGGTGACCGTCGCATCGACGTGCCCATCGAGGCCATTGGCGGACGAGGCGTGTTCGTCAAGGAGGTCCAGGCGGCAGTACTCGAGGGGCGGGCCGACTTCGCCGTTCACTCGGCCAAGGACCTGCCGTCGTCGCCAAACCTCCAGCCCGAGGGCCTCGTCATTGCGTGCATCCCCGAACGGGGCGATCCTCGGGACGTCCTGGTCGGATCGACGCTCGACGGCTTGCCCACGGGCGGACTGGTCGCCACCGGCTCGGTCCGCCGCCGGGCCCAGTTGGCCAATCTCCGCCCCGACCTCTCGTTCTCGGGGCTGCGCGGGAACATCGACACCCGCCTGGCCAAGGCCAAGGAGTTCGACGCCATCGTCATGGCGGCGGCGGCTCTGCATCGCCTCGACAAGGACTTCGAAATCGGCGAGCTCCTCGAGCCGGACGTTCTCGTGCCCCAGGTGGCGCAGGGCGCGCTGGCCATCGAGTGTCGGGCGGGTGACACCGACGTGCTGAGCGCCCTCCAGGCGATCGAACACCGGTCGAGCCGCTTGGCCGTCGACGCCGAGCGGGCCTTCCTCGCCCAACTGGGTGGCGGCTGCGATCTGCCCGTGGGTGCGCTGGCGACTGTCGGGCCCGACGGCGAGCTCGAGATGCAGGGCCTCATCGCCTCCTACGACGGGCGGATCGTCCTCCGCCGCCGGGTGCGCGGAACCGATCCGGCGGCCCTCGGCGTCGAGCTGGCCGCTGAACTCCTCGACGGCGCCGGCGCCCGTGCGCTGCTCGACCCCGCCGAGGCTGACTGGCAATGACCGTCTACCTCGTCGGCGCCGGACCCGGCGATCCCGGCCTGTTGACCGTCCGGGGTGCTGAGCTGTTGCGGCGAGCGGACGTGGTCATCTACGACCGCCTGTCGATCGGTGCGCTCTTGGATCTTGCGCCCGCCGCTGCAGAACGGATCAGCGTCGGGAAGACGCCACGCGGTCCGAGCACCCCCCAGGATGAGATCAACCAGTTGTTGGTCGAGTACGGACGCACGGCAGAGACGGTGGTGCGCCTCAAAGGTGGCGACGTCTTCGTCTTCGCTCGCGGCGGCGAGGAGGCGGCGGCGCT
>JBKJLN010000145.1:0-3781 GCA_046596935.1 Acidimicrobiales bacterium | reverse complement strand
GACGAGCGCCCCCGGTTCCGCCGGCATGCCGGCGAAGTACGGCGGCTTGCGCACGTAGGTCGACTGGCTCCAGTCGGCGACGGGATCGCGTTACGACTGGAGCGAGTCGACCTACGTGCGCAAGCCGCCGTACTTCGACGGCATGCCCGCAGAACCGGGGGCGCTCGTCGACGTCAAGGGCGCACGCGTGTTGGCTCGCCTTGGCGACTCGGTCACCACCGATCACATCTCGCCCGCTGGATCCATCCGCAAGGACGGCCCCGCAGCGCGCTGGCTGATGGACCACTCGGTGGACGCCGGCGACTTCAACTCCTATGGATCGCGTCGGGGGAACCACGAGGTCATGATCCGCGGGACGTTCGCCAACACCCGGCTACGCAACCAGCTGGCACCCGGAACCGAGGGGGGGTTCTCCGTCCATCAGCCGTCGGGAGACCCGGGTTCGATCTACGAGGTTGCGTCGCGCTACCAGAAGGACGGCGTGCCGCTCGTGATCCTCGCGGGGAAGGAATATGGGTCGGGGTCGTCACGCGACTGGGCTGCCAAGGGCACGGCGCTGCTCGGGGTGAAGGCCGTAATGGCCGAGTCGTACGAACGGATCCACCGCTCGAACCTCATCGGCATGGGCGTGCTCCCGTTGCAGTTCGAGGCGGGTTCGTCGGTGGCCTCGCTCGGCCTGACCGGCGCCGAGGTGTTCGACATCTCGGGGCTAGAGGGGCTGGCCGACGGAGCGCCGATGCCGCCGACGCTGCAGGTCCGGACCGACGGGGGAGTGGCGTTCGAGGTGCTCCTTCGCATCGATACGCCGAAGGAAGCCGACTACTACCGCCACGGCGGCATCCTTCCGTACGTCCTGCGCCAGCTGCGCGACGCCTGACGTCTGCACCCGGCCTTGGCGCCGGCCTCTCGGTCGCCGGCGTCGCCCGGTTTCGTGGGTCCTTGTGGTCGCCACAAGGATCCGTCAGTCGTCATTCTGCGACCCGAAGGGCCCAACCAACGCGTGATGCTGAGGGCCTCAGACCCCGGGGCGGTTCTCGTCCCGGAGTGCCTGTTGGGCGGTGGTGGCCGCCCACTGGGCCAAGCCAGCCCTCTCCCCGGCTGCCTTCGCCTTCGCGTTGGCGCTCACGAGAAGGTCCTGGAGGCGACTGACCTCCTGCCGCGCCGTGCCCGCGTCACGCGCCGCTTGTTGCGCGTCGGCGGTACGGCGCTCGCTCTCGGCGGTGACGGTGGCGAGCCGTCGCCGCTGTTCGGCGGCGGCGGCCTTCGCCGGTTGCTTGGTGGTCTGAGTGGGCCGCTCGGCTCTGTCGACCGGCGTGGCCGAGACGGGAGTACTCGCAAGCGGTGCCGGTTCAGGTGATGGGCCGTTCTTGGCCGCCGCCCGGGCCGCGCGTCGCTCCTCCCGGCGTGCCGAGCTCTCCCTGGGCAGAGCCGCCGCAGTGGGAACGACGAGGCCTGCACCCAAGCCGGATGGTGCCGCCAGCTCCTTCACCAGTCGGCCCTCCTGCACAGTGATGCCAGCGTCGGGATCGGCGACGGCGGCGTCGAAGGTGTTCGAGATCGCCTCCCGCTGCGCCTCGCCGCCGGCGCCGAGGAGGGCGACGGCCTTCTCCGTGAGGGCACCCACGAGTTTGCGCCGCTTGGTGCTTGCCGTGCGGATCCCGGCGTCGCCCTTTCCGTCGGCCAACGCCTCGTGGGCCTCCCGCAACGCTTCGCCGACATCGAGCAGTCTGGCGATGTCGCGGCGCGCCGTGTGCGCCAACTGATTTACTGCCCAGGCGGCCGCCGTTGGTTTGCGCAGGGCCTTGACGGTGGCCGCCCCGTCCTTGTCCTTTGCCGAACGCAGCTCCTTGGCGAGCTCGTCCCGGGCGGCGATGAAACCGTCGGCCGGTCCGGCGTAGAGCTGGTCGATCCGGTCGTCGAGGGTCTTGGCCGTAGGCATCGTCGTTCTAGGTACCACATTGGCCGGTAGAGTGCTCGCTGCTGGCGGCGTGGCCGAGTGGCTTAGGCAAGGGCCTGCAAAGCCCTGTACATGAGTTCGATTCTCATCGCCGCCTCAACGGAAAAGGGCTGCTCAGCAGCCCTTTTCTGGTTGTCCGCCATGACGCGTGAGATACCACGAGATTCGTCAGATCGTGGCATTTTCGTGTCCTGGGGGGCTGCGCTCTTGGCTTCTTTCGCCGAGTCGGCCCACCGACCTCAGTGCCTGCGCGACGCCTCATTCGGACGTGCGGCTGACGACCGCGCCTGCACACGCGACCAGGGCGGCTGATGCCATGAGCGCGACTGCCGACGAGGTCGATCCGGCGATGAAGGCGAGCGCGAGGCCGAAGATGATTTCGCCGAGGTTCTCCGCTTGCGACAGGAACGAGTGGACCGTGGCGCGCACATCGCTCGTCGTGCGCCGGTTCACCAGTATCGATGACGCGGTCCTCGTGATGGGGAACCCGATTCCGGACACGAGGAGCGAGCCCGCGACGGCGGAGGCTGCGTTCGGCGCGTTGGCGAACACGAGCAGGCCGGCGCACCCGATGGCGCACGCAGCGACGTAGACCCTCTTGGCGACGCCGCGGCCGTCGATGCGCGCCTCAACGATTCGCAGCGTCATCGCGCCGAGGGCGGCTGCGAGCAGCGCGACAGCAGCGAACCAAACGATCGGATCCAGATCAGTGGGAATCCCGAGCAGGACGAGCCGGCGCTCGAACAGGCGGCCGAATCCCTCGGCTGCACCGTTGATGAGGAGAGTCGCGGTGAGTACCAGAAGGACCACGCTGTCGGCGCGCGCGAGAGCGACGCCGCGACGAAGGATCGCCCTCGACTCCGCCCCCCGTCGGCCGGCGTCGGCCGGCGCGAATCGCGTCTCGGGCCATCGCGCCACGAGAAAGAGGCCGAGGCCGATCATTGCCAATCCGGCGACCACGATCGCCGTCGACAGCGTCGTGGCCCAGCCCAGGGCCCCGAAGGCGACGATTCCGATCGCGCTGCCCAACAGGCCGCGGCGCGCCTGTGCCGCCAGGACGCGGTCGATGAGGTCAGGCCGGTCGAGCTCATCGGTGATCCAGGCGATGTCTGCGCCGCTCGACAGGGCCCATCCCAGTCCCCACATGCAATTCGCGACGACAAGCAGCGGGAAGGCAGTCCCAACGCCGGTCATGGCCATGCCGGCGCCCATCACGACGTGGGCGAGGACGAGCGCGAGCCGGCGGCTGACGGCGTCGGCGAGCACGCCAGCGGGTACCTCGGCGATGACCACCGTCACACCTTGGAAGACGCCGATAAGGATGAGCTGGGCTGGAGCCAGGTCGGCAACCACGACAAGGTAGACCGCGGTTGCGAGCCACCAGCCACGCGCGAGCGCAGCGCGTAGCAAAGCCCAGCGCAAGAACGCAGCGGCGAGATCGGGAAGCACTGATGCCTTTCATCTTCGGAAAACGAACGCAGACCCAAAGCGCGCCGACGTCGACGGCGGTCGGCTCGATGTTGTTGTCCGGGGGACTCGGGCTCCGAGAAGAGCTCGCACCGTGCACCCTCGAGGTGTCAGAGAACCCACCAAACGTACCGACGGCGCGCTGCCACGGCCACCACATTTCACCTCTTGCGAAACCAGGCCTGCGTTTCTCCAGCCCAACGACCTTTCATGCTCACGTCCCTGATGGCCGCTTCGGGGAGGAAGCGCTATCCCTTCCGGTTCATGGGTCGCGTCGGCACAGTTCGGTCTGGCGCCCGGCTTTCCTGCAGGCGCCGATGCACTGCTGCGGCGAGTGCGGACGCTGCTGACGGTGAT
>JBKJLN010000031.1:0-3003 GCA_046596935.1 Acidimicrobiales bacterium | reverse complement strand
GGCCTGACGGCCCTCCAGCTCTCCGTCCGGTAAGCGCGGCTGCACCCGTAACGTCTCACTCTGTGCGAAATCGAACGACGTGGCTGGTGGTAGTGGCGACCCTCACGCTGGTCCTGGCCGCCTGCAGCGGAGGGAAGGGGCCGACACGCACGGCGACACCGGTCACGCCGGCGCCGACCACCACCACGGCCGCTCCGACGATGGACGAACAGGTTCGGCTCAATCAGGTGCAGGTCATCGGGACGCACAACAGCTACCACCGGCGGCTGGCCCCGAAGCTCTTCGACATCCTGACGTCGTTCGACGCCAAGTTCGCCGCCAGCGTCGACTACGAACACCGGCCGATCAGCGAACAGCTCGACACCGGCATCCGTCAGCTCGAACTCGATGTGTACGCCGACCCGCAAGGCGGACGGTTCGCCGAGCGGGCCGCCAATGTGCTCGTCGGCCTGCCGAAGGCGTCGGGTCTGCCCGAGCTCGATGCCCCGGGTTTCAAGGTCTTCCACATGCCCGAAGTCGACTACGAGTCGAGTTGCCTATCGCTGATCGCGTGTCTACGCATCGTCGACGGCTGGAGCACGGCCCATCCGAAACACCTTCCGCTGATGATCTTCCTCGAGGCCAAGGAAGGAGCCGTCCCCGACGTCGCCAAGCTCGGATTCGCGATACCTCTCCCCATCGGCGTCGCCGAACTCGACGCTCTCGACGCCGAGATCCGAACGGTCTTCAGTGCCGACAAGCTCATCACGCCTGACGTCGTACGAGGGTCGAGGGAGAGCCTCCGAGATGCCGTCGCGACCGACGGCTGGCCGACGCTGGCGAAGGCACGGGGCAAGGTGATGTTCGGCCTCATCAACGACGACGACACCAAGCGCATGGCCTACGTCGAGGGCCACGACTCGTTGCGGGGTCGGGTCATGTTCACGCTGTCGGGAACGACGTCGCCCGAGTCGGCCTTCGTCTCGCGACCGGATGCGGGGGCACAGGCCGATGACATCGCCGCGCTGGCCCGACAAGGCTTCATCGTGCGGACACGCTCCGACGCCGACACCGTCGAAGCCCGCTCGGGCTCGGTCACTCGGAGGGACGCGGCGTTGGCCAGCGCGGCTACATGGATCAGCACCGACTACCCGACCGCCGACGCCAAGTTCGCCACCGGCTACACCGTCACCCTCCCCGGAGGAAAGGTCGCCCGCTGCAACCCGGTCGTCGCTCCTCCCGCCTGCCGGGACGACTTGCTCGAGTAGGTCAATGCTTCGATCCTCTAACCTTCGAGGAGGACGACCACCAGGGGGATGCATGTCGGTCATCGACAGCGACGAGAAGTTGCGGCAAGAGGTACAGGCGTGGATCGCCGACAACGCCATCGAAGAGGTGAAGGGCGTCTCGGCGATGATGCGACCTGGCGCCGGCAGCCGGACCGACGAGCAGAAGCAGGCCATGAAGGAGTGGGAGGCGCGCCTCATCGAGGGCCATTGGATCTGCTCACACTGGCCGGAGGAGCACGGCGGTCGGGGTCTCGACAGCTTTCAGAACGGCATCGTCTCGGAAGAGTTCGGGAAGGCCGGCTACCCCCGGACCAATCGGGGCATGGGCGAGTCGCTGGTGTCGCCCGCGATCATCGTGTGGGGCACTGACGAACAGAAGCGGGAGTTCCTGCCCAAGATCCTCGACGGCACCCACCGCTATTGCCAAGGCTTCTCCGAGCCGGGCGCAGGGTCCGACCTCGCCGGCCTGCAGACCAAGGGCCTCATCGACGGCGACGAGCTGATCATCACCGGCCAGAAGGTCTGGACCTCGGGCGCCCAGTTCGCCAACATGATGTTCTGCCTCTGCCGGACGAACCCGGATGCGCCCAAGCACAAGGGCATCTCCTACGTCCTGGTTCCGATGCCCGACAACGGCTTCGACATTCGGGGACTGCGCCAGATGACGGGCGGCAGCGGCTTCAGCGAGGTCTTCATCGACGGCGCCCGCGCGCCGATCACCAACGTTATCGGGGGGCTCCACGACGGCTGGCGCGTCACCAACACGACGCTCGGGAACGAGCGACGAGGTGGCGGAGGGCGTCACACCGCCTTCAAGAAGCAGTGGGACCTCGTGGTCGACGAGGCTCGATCCAACGGCAAGATCGACGACGCCAACGTTCGTCAGGATCTGGCCTGGGCCTACACCAAGATCGAGATCATCCGCTTCCAGTCCGAGCGGATGGATGCGCTGGCGTCGAAGGGTCTCGAGCCAGGGCCCGAAGCCAGCATCGGCAAGATGTTGTGGTCGGAGTACACCCGGCGCTTCGGGGAGATCGCCATGAATGTCGCCGGCATGAAGTCGACGATCCGCCCCGACGGCGAGGGCTACCGATCGAACGAGTGGATGCAGATGTTCCTCGGCTCGCGGTCGGGCACCATCTGGGGCGGCACCGCCGAGATCCAACGCAACATCGTCGGCGAAAAGGTCCTCGGCCTCCCGAGAGAGCCCAAAGCCCCCAACGCCGGCTGACCGCCGGCGTTCAGCGCGCTGCGACGGCGACCTCGCCGGCGGTGACGTGCAGGTGGAGCGATCCGCTCGGAAGGCTGAGCCCGCTGGCATCGTGATCGACGACGACGAGTTGGTGGTCGGGCGCCAAGGCCGTGAGGGACTCGAGGGCGTGTCGTCGGCTCGGCGGATCCAGCGGTCGGAGAGCTTCGTCGATGAGCATGAGATCCGGAGGGTCGACCAGGAGAGTGGCCACGGCGACCCGGACCTGCGTGCCGGTGGACAGGGATCCGGATCGGACACGGGCGAGCGTTGCAGGGAGACCTGCTCGTTCGAGGATCTCACCGGTCGATATGCGCCGGCTCCTGAGCAGCGTGAGGGCGAATCGAGCGTTCTGGTCTCACTGACCCCTCGACGCGAAGGTTCGACTACACCCCAGGTGGCCGGCTCAGCAGGGTCACCGATGCCAACGGACACTTCGTCACGTACGGGTACGACGGCCGTGGCAACCGCACCAGCCGCACCGCC
>JBKJLN010000111.1:0-4117 GCA_046596935.1 Acidimicrobiales bacterium | reverse complement strand
CGTCCTCGAAGCCTGCACGCTGACCCTTCGGGCCGACGAGGCGTTGTTCTTCGAACGCGTGGCGATGCCGGCGCGCATCCGCGCCAAGGCCGCCCAGAGCTGGGCGGTTCCCTCTCTCGAACTCAACGGCACAGGCGTGGCTGGAGCCGCCGCCCGCGAGTTGGGGCTGGTGCAGTTTCCCGGAGATGTCGAACTGGCCGATGGAGAGCCGGTGAGCGACGCCGCCATGGCGGTCCCCGTGGTCTACGACGGACGTCTCTACGGGGTGATCGGGGTCTACGGCCATGGCACCAGCGGCGAGTTCCGGCCCGAGGACGTGCACACCCTCCAGACGCTGGCCCGCCAGACGGAAGTCGCCATCGGCAACGTGTTCCTTCACGACGAGACTCGGCGCCAGGCCAGGACCGACGGCACCACCGGTCTCTGGAACCGTCGCGAGTTCGAGTTGCGCGCCGGCGAGTCGGTGAAGGAAGCCACCCGATTCGAGGAACCGTTCGGCGTGATCCTCGTCGATATCGACGACTTCAAACAGGTCAACGACCGGTACGACCATTCGACCGGCGATGCCGCCCTGATCTGGTTGGCCAGCCGGCTCTCGGAGGCGACGCGCGAGGTCGACGTCGTCGCCCGCTGGGGCGGAGAGGAATTCATCGTGCTGCTCCCTCGAGCCGGCCTCGAAGAGACGGCAGCGGTGGCCGAGCGGGTGCGATCCGCCGTGGCGGCGGAGCCGATGATCGACGGGGAAAAGGTGATTCCTCTCACGGTCTCGGTCGGATACGGCGTGCACCCCGAGGATGGGGCCACCGCAGACCATCTCTTCCGGGCCGCGGACGCAGCCATGCTTCGGGCGAAGCGGATGGGCAAGAACCGGGTCGAGCGGGCCCTTCCTGAGGAGGTCGTCGCATGACGATGCCCAGGGTGACCAAGGCCGTCTTGCCGGCCGCGGGGCTGAGCACGCGCCACCTGCCTGCAGCCAAGGCCCAGCCGAAGGCCATGTTCCCGGTGGTCGACAAGCCGGCCATCCAGTACGTCGTGGAGGAAGCGGTCGCCGCCGGGCTCGACGACATCCTCATCGTCACCGGCCGAGGCACCAGGGCCATCGAGGACCATTTCGATCGCGCCGTCGAACTCGAGGTGGCGCTCGAAGCCAAGGGCAAGCACGAAGAGCTGAAGCTGGTACGCGAGATCACGGACATGGCGACGATCCACTACGTCCGCCAGCGCGAGGCACGGGGACTCGGGCACGCCGTGTCGGTCGCCCGCCACCACGTCGGCGACGAGGCCTTCGCCGTGTTGCTGCCCGACGACCTCATGACCCGCCCCGTCCTGCAGGGCATGCTCGAGGTGCACGATCAGACCGGCCGACCGGTCCTGGCGCTCATGGAGGTGGGCCCCGACGAGATCTCCGCCTATGGCTGCGCGGCGGTCGAGGAAGGGCCCGATGGTTTGGTTCGCGTCACCGGACTGGTGGAGAAGCCGGAACCCGGGGAGGCGCCGTCGAACCTGGCCGTGATGGGTCGCTACATCCTCACGTCGGACATCTTCGGAGCCATCGGTCGCGTCGCGCCTGGCAAGGGGGGCGAGATCCAGGTGACCGATGCCATCGCCCTCCTGCTCGACGACGGGGTCTACGGCTACACCTTCAGCGAGGGCCGCTTCGACACGGGCAACAAGCTCGACTACCTCAAGACGATCGTCGAGTACGCCCTCGTGCGCGACGACCTCGGCCCTGATTTCCTTCGGTTCCTCCGATCCGTGGTGGGCCGGGGTGAAGACCTCGGTGGATGAACCGTCGGGTTTGATTCCCCTGGCGTCGGCGTCGGCGAGGATCCTCGCCTCGGTGGGCCGACTGCATCCGCGGGCGATTCCCCTCGACGATGCCCTCGGCTGCGTGACCTCGGTTCCCCTGTCGGCCTCCGAGCTCGTGCCGCCCTTCCTCAACACGGCGATGGACGGGTTCGCGGTGCGGGCTGTCGACACCGCCGGCGCCGGGCCGGGAGATCGAGCGGTGCGCCTGCGTGTGGTCGACACGTTGCCGGCGGGTACCGACCCGGCGGGGATGCACGTCGGGCCGGGCGAGGCCATCCGGATCATGACCGGGGCGCCGATCCCTTCGGGGGCCGACGCCGTGGTGATGGTCGAGCGCACGCGCTCGGAGGACGGGGGCACGTCGGTCGCCGTCGAGGTCGAAGTCGGGGTCGGAAACCATCTCCGCTCCGCCGGGGAGGACCTGTCGCCCGGTCAGGAGGTCTTCCCCGCCTTCACGTTGCTGACCCCCGGCCATCTCGGCGTGCTGGCCAGTCTGGGCATGCGCAAGGCGCCGGTGTTTCCCCGGGCTCGGGTCGGTGTCTTGTCGACCGGCGACGAGCTCGTCGACGGGCCCGAAGACCTGCGACCCGGACAGATCCGTGACGCCAACCGGCACACCCTGCTGGCGCTGTTGCGCGACGCCGGATGCGAACCCGTTGACCTCGGCATCGTCCGTGACGACGAGCACGCGGTGCGCGCCGCCATCGCCGAGGGAATCGCCGCCCACGACGCCCTCGTGACCACTGGGGGAGTGAGCATGGGGGATTTCGACGAGGTCAAGAAGGTGCTCACCGAACTCGCCGCCGACAACGGCAGCACGGCTTGGATGCAGGTGGCCATCAAACCCGCCAAACCGTTGGCCTTTGCCATGGTCGGTGACAAACCGGTGTTCGGCCTCCCCGGAAATCCGGCCTCGTCGATGGTGAGCTTCGAGCTCTTCGCCCGTCCAGCCCTCCGCCAGATGATGGGTCACCCCGAGCCGAAGCGGGCCCGCATCGCGGCCGTGGCCGACGAGGCCCTGGCCCGCCGTCCCGACGGCAAGCTCCACCTCGTCCGGGTGGTGGCCACCTTCGGCGACGACGGTCGCCTCCACGTTCGATCCTCGGGAGGGCAGGGCTCGAACCTCCTGCACTCGATGGCGCTGGCCAACGCGCTCGCTTTTGTTCCCGACGGCGACGGGATTGCCGCCGGCGGAGACGTTGCCACGCTGCTCCTCTACCCTTGAGGGGGTGACCGCCGGACGACTCGTCGACCCGTTCGACCGCGTCGTGCGCGACCTGCGCATCTCGGTCACCGACCGTTGCAACTTCCGGTGCACCTACTGCATGCCGGAAGAGGGGATGGACTGGCTCCCCCGCGACGAGGTCCTGACGTTCGAGGAGATCGAGCGGGTCGCCCGGCTGTGCGTCGAGCGGTTCGGCTTCACCGGGATCCGCCTCACCGGCGGCGAACCCACGGTGCGCTCGCACCTCTCCGTGCTGGTCGAGAAGCTCGCCAAGTTGCCGGTCGATCTGGCCATGACCACCAACGGCGCCACCCTCGATTCGATGGCCACCGATCTCCGGCGTGCCGGGTTGCGGCGGGTGAACATCTCGCTCGACTCCCTCCAACGCGAGCGGTTCCTCGCGCTGACGAAGCGTGATCGACTCGACGACGTGCTCGCCGGCATCGACGCCGCCATCGCCGCCGAGTTCGATCCGGTCAAGCTCAACGTCGTGTTGATGCGAGGCGTCAACGATGACGAGATCGTCGACTTCGCCGAGTTCGGCCGGGCAAAGGGCATCGGCATCCGCTTCATCGAGTGGATGCCGCTCGACGCACAGGGTGCCTGGAACGCCGAGACGGTCGTGACCTACGACGAAGTCGTCCGCACCATCAACGCCGCCTACCCGATCGAGCCCCTGGCCGCCCGGGGAAGCCAGCCGGCCGAGCGCTTTCGCTACGTGGATGGCGGCGGAGAGATCGGCGTCATCGCCTCGGTCACCCGCTCGTTCTGCGGGGATTGCGACCGGGTTCGCCTCACGGCCGAGGGCGAGTTCCGCAACTGCCTCTTCGCCGTGAACGAGACCGATCTCCGGGCCCTGCTACGAAACGGGGCCGGCGACGACGAAGTGGCGGATGCCATCCGGGCCGACGTCGGCACGAAGTGGGCCGGCCACTCGATCGGGCAGGTCACGTTCATCAAGCCACCGCGATCCATGTCACAGATCGGCGGCTGAACCCCTCGCTCCGCCGTTCTGACACCTGAAAGCGGCGCCAGGGCGCCGCCGGGTGGTGTCAAAACGTAGACTTCGCCGGCATATGACTG
>JBKJLN010000268.1:0-3239 GCA_046596935.1 Acidimicrobiales bacterium | reverse complement strand
CAAGTCGCCAGCTCCGCACGCGCGCCAACGGCGGTCCTCTTCCTGAGACGGCGACGGTCGTCCCCATCCGTCCGGCTGATCCCGCGCCGCGGCCGACGGGCATCAAGGGCAAGCTCGACGCGCTCGGGAAACGCTTCAAGCCGCTCGGTTGCGCCCTCGCCGTGCAGGAACGCTACGGCGATCTCCACGGCAACAATCTCGCCGCCGCCGTCACCTTTCAGGCCTTCATCTCCCTGTTCCCCCTCCTGCTGGTGGCCGTCGCCATCATCGGCTTCATCGCCGGGAACGGCACCGATGTCGCCGGTCGGGTCATCGCAGAGCTCGGCCTCAACGGCGACGCCGCCTCGGCCGTTCGCGACGCCGTCGGCGCCGCCAGTGAATCCAAGAAGGCCGCCTCGTTCGTCGGGCTGGCCTCTCTGTTCTGGTCGGGCCTCGGACTCGTCAATGCTCTCCAGTACGCCTACAACCAGGTGTGGCAGGTGGAGGAACGGGGGCTTCGCGACAAGGCCGTCGGCATGCTCTGGTTGGCCGGCGCAGCTCTGATCTTCGTGGCCGCCGCCGCGATCACGACCGTGCTGCGCTGGCTCCCTGGCTACTTCGCCCCGCTCGGCATCGCCGTCGCTCTCGGCGTGAACTTCGGCCTGTGGGTGTGGACGTCGAAGATCCTTCCCAACACCAGGGTTCCGTGGAAGGCCGTGCTCCCGGGGGCTCTCTTGGCCGCCATCGGGCTCGAGGTCCTCAAAGCGGTGGGTGCGTTCTACGTCCCCAAACTCGTGGCTTCCTCGTCGCAGCTCTACGGCACGCTCGGCGTGGTGTTCGCCCTCCTCGCCTGGCTGTTCTTCTTCGGTCGCCTGATCGTCTACTCGGCCGTGCTCAACGTGGTCCTGTGGGAGAAGGAGGTGGGCACCGTCAAAGTCGTCACCGAAGTGCCGGCCCAACCCGGGGCCTCGACCGGCGAGCAGGTCAGCCGCATGGGCCGCCTCGAAGCCGGAAAGACCGCTTAGTCGGAGGCGCCGATGTCGTCCGACCGCTCCGCGCGCACGATGTCGGGCTCGACGTAGACGAAGGTCACGGCAGGCACGGCTTGGCGCACGGCGCGCTCGGCTTCGTTGATGGCGTCGGCCACGCCGGAGACGGTGAGGTTGGGCTCGAGCTCGACCTTCAACCCGACGAGGATGTCGTCAGGTCCCAGGTGCTGCGTCCGCATGTGGATGACACTGCGGATGCGGTCGCTGGCTTCGACAGCTGCGCAGATCGCTCGCTCCTCGGCGGGGCGCGCCGTCTCACCGATCAGGAGCGCTTTCATCTCGATCATCAACACGACGGCGATGACGAGGAGGAGCACGCCGATCGAAATGGTTCCGATGGCGTCGTAGACGGAGTCCCCGGTGATCGAAGATGCAACCACGGCGGCCAACGCCAGGACGAGCCCGATCAGTGCGCCGAAATCCTCCAACAGCACGATCGGGAGCTCGGGTGATCGAGACGTGCGGATGAAGCGCCACCATGATTGATCGCCCTTGGCATGACGGCTTTCGCGGATGGCCGTCCGGAAGGAGAGCCCTTCGAGACCGATGGCCAGGACGAGCACCCCGACGGCGATCTTGATGTCCTCGACCTCGTGCGGATGGAGGAGCTTCTCCACCCCTTCGAAGAGCGCGAACGCCCCGCCAAGGGTGAACAGCACGAGGGCAACTACGAACGACCAGAAGTAGCGCTCGCGTCCGAACCCGAACGGATTGTCCGACGTGGCCGGGCGGCGCGCCCGCTTCCCCCCGAGGAGGAGCAGGCCCTGGTTGGAACTGTCGGCCACGGAGTGGATCGACTCGGCCAACATCGACGCCGCCCCCGTCAGCAGGAAGGCGATGAACTTGCCGATGGCGATGCCGATGTTGGCGACAAGGGCGGCGACGATGGCCTTGGTGCTTCCTTCGGTACTCATGCGCGCTGCCAGTCCTTCCATACGGGGTCGTAGCCGGCGCTCCGGAGCATCGCGGCCACCTCGGCGGGCGAGCGGGTGTCGCTGATCTCGAACTGGGGTTCGGCGTCGCTGGTCGACGCGTACCCGCCGGGCTCGGTGTGCGAGCCGGCCGACAGGTGGGTGACCCCCAGGGGGAGCAGCGAGTCGCGAAGCGCAGCTGGTTCTCGCGTCGACAGTGAGATCCCGAGGTCAGGTTGCAACAATCGCAGTGCACACAGCAACTGCGTGAAGTCGCGATCGTCGACCGGATCAGCCGGTTCGAAGCCACCCGCCGCCGGTCGAAGGCGGGGAAGGGCGACCGACACTTCGCACCGCCACCACCGTTGCATCAAGGCGCGGGCGTGAGCGGCCAGCGCCAGCGCTTCGTATCGCCAGTCGCTGTGGAGACCGAGGAGCGCACCGATGGCCAACTTCCGCATGCCGGCCTCGGCGCCACGATCGGGGGCGGCCAGCCGCCAGTCGTAGTTGCGCTTCTTGCCCTTGAGGTGGACGTCCGCATAGGTCGATCGGTCGTAGGTCTCCTGGTAGACGACCAGGCCATCGCAGCCCGCAGCTACCAGTCTCCGGTAGGTACCGACGTCCCAGACCTGCACCTCGACCGACAGCGACGGGATGTGCGGAGCGAGGATCTCGACGCACTCGACGAGATAGTCCTTGCTCACGATGCGGGCGTGTTCGCCGGCAACGAGGAGGAGGTGACGGAAGCCCCGGGTCCGCAGCTCGAGGGCTTCGTCGAGCAACTCGGCCGACGTGAGCGTGCGCCGGGCGATCTCGTTCTCCGCGGCGAAGCCGCAGTAGGTGCAGGACGAGACACACTCGTTCGACAGGTACAGCGGGGCGAACAGGTGGACGGTGCGGCCGAAGCGCCGGATCGTCGTTTCGTGGGCCGCCTGGGCGAGGTCCTCGATGCGCGCCGCTGCGGGGGGAGAGAGCAGCGCTGCGAAGTCAGCCAGCGATCGACGGTCGGCCCGAAGGGCACGATCCACGTCGGCTGCTGTCGCGGTCTCGATGTGTCGCCGCAATTCGCCGAGATCGGTGGCCAGGAGGTCGGCGGCGGCCGAGTGGTCGGGCACGCCTTCGGGCCGCGACTCGAGCACCAGCGGCACGGCCGTCATGTGAGGAATCCAGTGAGCGGCGACGATGCCGCGGCGGAGTTGCGAATGCCGGCCAACCCGGCGCGGTAGCCCGCTCGGCCGGCGTCGACCGCCAGCCGGAAGGCGTCGGCCATCGCGGCGGGGTCGCCGGCGGTGCCGATGGC
>JBKJLN010000260.1:0-3743 GCA_046596935.1 Acidimicrobiales bacterium | reverse complement strand
GGGATAGCGGTCGGTGGTGGTGTACGCATCGAGGACCCATGTCACCCGCCCGCCGACGACCACGGGATAGGGATCGGAGTCGTAGGCGAGGAAGGGCGCAGCGTTGCGCACCCGATCGCGAATGTCGCGATTGAAGATGATGCGAGCCTTGTCGCCCACCTGGGACGACACGAGCAGGTTCTGGTCGGCGAAGCGAAGAGCGAACGCAGCCCGCCGCACTCGAGAGTCGAGCGGGACACCACCATCTCCGTCGTAGCGGCTGGTGCGGATCGAGCCGTCAGGCGTCTGAAAGTCGAGCTCGGGTTGCTTCGAGTTGGCGATCGCATAACCGGAGAGCTGATCGGAGTAGTAGATCCGCGGCTCTTCGATCTTGGGCTCTCCCTTCGGCGGAAGGTCGCTGACGAGGAAATCCGGCCGACCTTGCGCGTTGACGGCGTTGGCTGACGACAACACCGCTCCGTAGCCGTGGGTGTATTGCAGGTGGTCGTTCACCCACGAGTTGCCCGGAATCTGGCTGGGATCGAGGCCGCGCACCGACAACACGACCTGTCGCTTCTCCCCCTCGACGTCGTACCGATCGATATCGACATCGGCGAATTGGTAGTAGCTCTTGTTCTCCTGCAGCTTTCGGTAGGTGTCGACGAGCGTGTCGGGATCCCACAGGCGGATGTTCTTCACGGTGCCGGCATTGGCCGCCAACTGCGCGCCGTCGAGCGAGGTGTCGTAGGCGAAGGGGGTCGAGTCGACGCCACCGAGGTTCAGCGCTGCGCGGGTCGCCTTGATGTTGCGGTCGATGTACGGCCGCTCACGCGAGTTCTCTGCCGGCTTCACCTGGAAGGTCTGCACGATCGCCGGGTAGATGCCGTTGGCTGCGACCGCGACCACGCCCCACACGAGGATGGCGATGACCGGCAAGGCCCATCCCCGTCGCCAGATGTTGACGATGAAGAGGAGGAAGGCCGCCGCCATGATCAGGGTCAGCAGGCGAAGGGCGGGAAGCGAGGCGTTGATGTCGGTGTAGCTCGCCCCCTGGACGAATCCCCGGTTGGAGAAGTTCAGCTCGAACTGCTTGAAGAAATAGTCGGCTGCCTTCACAAGGGCGAGCATCCCCAGCAGCACCGAGACGTGGGCCTTCACCTGAGGCGTGGTGCGCGAGATGGGCGACTGCAGGCGGACGCCGCCGTTGAGATAGTGGGCGACGACGGTCATCAGCAAGGTGAGGACGAGTGCCACGAACAGCCAATTCACCACCCCCGAGAGGAATGGCAGCCGGAACACGAAGAAGGAGATGTCACGCTTGAACTGCGGATCCTTGGTGCCGAAGGGAACCGAGTTCTGAAAGAGGATCCAGTTTCGCCACTGGGCGCTCATCCCGGTTCCGGCGAGGAAGGCGAAGAGCGCGGCGATGCCGACGCGCACCTTTCCGGCATGGGGCCCGACGACCTCCTGGTAGCGGACCACGATCTCGTCCTCTGGACCGGTGGGTCGGAAGGTTGGCGCGATCCGGTCGGCGATGACCAGGTTGACCCACAGCAGAATGAAGAACCCGACGGTGAAGACGATGCTGAGACCCACCTTCACGCCCAGCACTCCGCGCCACACCGACGAGAACCCCAGTTCGTCGAACCAGAGGAAGTCGGTATAGAAGCTGGCGATCCCTCGCAGGGACGTCAGCAGGAAGAAGAGAAGGGCGACGATGGCGGCAAGGCCGATGCGTCGCTGGGATCGACGCGGCGGCTGCGGCGGACGCGGCGGCCGGACATCGATGGGAGGGCGGCGCATATCGCCCCTGAGACTAGGCCGGGGTGGTTGTCAGAAGGCACCGGCAGCCGAGGTGTGCCGGCGGATGCAGTTGGCCCGTGGGGAACGCCTGCCCCCGTGGCGTCGGTCCGGCGAGTGCGTTGTCGTCACAGTCGGGGCACGATCCGTCGTCGTCGACGATCCACCGCAACGGTGTCGACTCCGGGCGTGCGAGGAAGCCGCCGCGTTCGTGGGCCGCAATCAAGTAGTGCGTGGCCAGGCGCTCGACCTTCTGCACCTTCCAGTCTCGATAGACCGAGCTGATGCGTTCACTGAGCGCTGAGAGATCGAGGTCTTCGGACGCCGCGTTCACCAGGACGGATTCGAGGCGAGAGCGGAGCGCCCCGGACAGCTCGACGGCCAACTGGCTGGCGAGGTCTTCCACCGGGATCTCGATCACGCCGAACGGCGCTATCGAAACACCGGCTCGGGCCGCTTGTTCGAGGAACGGTTCCGTGAGGTGCCGGTACGGGGTCGCCTGATCGTCGGGACGGGCCAACACCTGCTCGACCCGGGCCGAACCCCGGCCGGTCCGAAGCCGGTCGAGGCTGGCGTTCTGCTCGTCCTGCAGAGCCCGCTTCAGCCGCTTGGTCAGTTGGGCGGACAACGGCTCGATGACTGCATCTCTCGCCTGAAGGAGGTTCTCGTCGCCATCCCGGACGGCAACGGCCGCGATCTGGGGCTTCGGATCCTCCACCGCCGGCGGCGCTTCCTCGGCGGCACCCAAGGAGTCGTCCGCCGAAAATGGCGCGGGGTCCGAGTCGGGTTCGAGGCCGAGCGTCTGGCGGGCGGCTGCGGTCGAGGCCTCCCGGTCGGCACGGATCCGGGCGAAGAGATCTTCGATGCGGGGGCGGATCTCCTCCAACACGATGGGCCCTGTCGGATCGGACTCGGACGGCTCGGACTGGGACAGCTCGGGCTCCGACTCCGGCGGCTCGGGCTCCGGCTCGGGTTCGGACAACTCCGCCACAACCTCGGCCGGCTCCGGATCGGGGATCTCGGGTTCGGCGTCGATACCGGCGCCGCCATCGGTCGAAGCCGATTCCGACCCGTCCGGTTCGGGCGGTGGCGCCACAGCCAGAATCGGCGCCGTTCCCTCGCCGTCGGCCGGGTCGCCGGCTGTCGGATCGGCGGCGACGTCAGCCTCGACCAAAACGGCTTCGATCGGAGCGGACTGCTCGGCATCGCGCTCACCGGGGCGGCCGATGATGCGAACCCCTTCGCCATGACTGTCACGTCCGACGGGAAGGGGGGCCACCGTCGGCTCGACAGGGCGGTGGCGACGGAGGATGCGCAGCGCAGACGACCGGCGTTCTTCCACACGAGGCGCCGCTGGCACCGGGCCCGGAGGGGCGGGCGACGGATCGGTCGTCGTCGGCGCATTGAGCGATCGCGCGTGACTCGACACGGGGAGGATGACGGTCTCCGCCGGGGCTCCCGCCGTGGCCGGTGCTGACGACGCCGACTGCGGCGGATCTGACTCGTCGACCACGTCGTGGGCCTGGGGCGCAAAGATCTGCGGCCGGGATGCGGATGGCACCTCGCCGATGGCCACCGCCCGCGTGCGCACCGGCCGTGCGACGGTGGGCTCCCCGGATTCGGCTGCACCTGCCGACGCCGTTGCCACACGCCCACGTGCTTCGGCACTCAGTCCACCGGGGGTGGTCGTGATCGGGGCCGCAGGTATTCCCGACGACGGGGGGATCGAAGTCGACGTGCCCCCATCACCGGCGTCGAACCGGGTGGTCATCTCGTCGATCGAGCGCCGTGCGACTTTCAGCGTGTCGAGCAGCCGATCACGCCCGGAACGGAGTTGGTCGAGTTGCGCCTGAGCGGCGCGCTTGCGCTTGGCCAGATCGGCCAGCATCCGCTCGCGCGCCGCCTGCGCCTCGGCGACCATTTCGCGACCGCGCTCCCGCGCCGCCTCGATGGTGGCGTCGGAT
>JBKJLN010000201.1:0-3905 GCA_046596935.1 Acidimicrobiales bacterium | reverse complement strand
CTCCCGAACCTCACCCAGGTCGTGATCGGTGAGCGCGTTGTCGGTGCCGCCGGAACCGACTTCGGTCAGCCGGTGGTGCTCCTCGAAGCCAACGTCGACGATGCCACCGGCGAGACGTTGGCGTACGCCATCGTGAAGCTCCTCGAGGCCGGCGCCCACGATGCCTGGCTGCAGCCGATTGTGATGAAGAAGGGGCGGCCGGCTTTCGTGGTGAGCGCCTTGGTCGACCCATCGCTCACCACGCAGGTGTCGGCCTGCCTCCGGGCCGAGACTGGTTCGCTCGGTGTTCGGGGCACGCGGCTCGAGCGATGGCCGGCGAAGCGATCGACCGACACCGTCGACCTCGAGGGGATGCCGGTTCGGGTCAAGGTCTCCCCGGGTCGGGCGAAGGCCGAACACGACGACGTTGCTCGGGTGGCGCGCCTCCGCGGCCTGCCATTGCGGGAGGTGCAGTTCCGCGCCGAACGAGCCTGGCGCGATTCGACCGGGCCTGACGACGAACCCGCCTGATCACCGCAATCACCGCATGATGTAGGTCACGACGTTCTCGTTGTCGGCGATGCTGGCTTCGCCTTCGATGGGGCCGGCGCGCACTTTCACCTCGAGTACCCCGACCGGCGAAGGTCGCAACGTCAGGGAGACCGTCATCCGCTGCCCCGGAGCGAGATCGACGAACTGTCGGGCGGTGTCAAGCCCGCCCTGGGACGTGACCACAGCTTCGATAGGGACCCGCTTCTCCACCATGGTGCCGGCGTTGGCCACGACGACCTGCAGCTTGAGCACCTTCACCAGCGGCAGCACGCGGTGGAAGCCATCGGTCGCAACCGGCGCCGGATCGGTGGTCACCGTGACGATGGCCAGGTCGCGAACGGGCACGAGGCCGGCCTCGGCTCGCAGGGTCCCGACGAACGACGCCATCTCCGGTCGATCGAAGCGGCTGGGATCGCTCAGCCAGACCGACGGCGGCATACTGCGTCTCGCCTTGGCCGGCAGGCGCTGCAGGAACAACTCGTAGGCCCGGTCGGAGACCGCCAGGTCACGTCCGGAAGTGACGAGGGCATCGACGGCGGCTTCGGGTGGGCCGGTCTCGAACTTGCCCTTCACGGCGGCAGTGATCGTCGCGAGTGCGTGGTCGCGTGTCGTGAGGCAGGTCAGCAGGAGACCCTGGGACTCACGCACCTTTCCCGAGGTCGGAACGGCCGAGACCTCGGCCACCAACGCCTTGCTCTCCCGCACCAGGCGTTCGAGGCCTTTCTGCACGCCGTCGCGACCGAGGCCCCCGACGGAACTGCGCAACTCCTCGAGGGCCCCGGCTTGGCGGGTCGATCGATCCACCGCCGGACGCACCCGGTCGGCGAACTCCAGCGCCGGATCAGGGCCCTCGGAGCTGCTCGAGACGATGGAGTTCACGATGACGACGAGCAGCGTCACGACCATGGCCGACAACACCAGCTTGGGCAGGCGTCGGGGCGACCGTCGGCGCCCCTCGACGCTTCCGCGCCGACCAGCCACAGCCATGGCGGCCGACCCTAGTCCTGTGCTCGGCCAGATCCTCAGGCCGGAAAGGCGATGACCTTGCCCTCGGTCGGCCCGAGGCCGCGCACGAGCAGCTCTTCAGTGGCGGCGGCGTTCCCGGCACGGGCGAAGTGCCATCCCTGGACCATGTCGCAATCGAGTCGGTGCAACTCGTCGAGCTGTTCGCTCCGCTCGACGCCTTCGGCGATCAGCGACATACCCACCGTGTGGCCGAGGCGCACGATCGCCGCCGCGAAAGCTTCGTCCTTCTCGCTGCGGCCAAGGCCCTCGACGAACGGCTTGGCGATCTTGAGAATGTCGATGGGCAGCTGCGACAGGAAGCTGAGCGATGAATAGCCCGTGCCGAAGTCATCCATGGCCAGACGAAGACCGAGGGTCTTGAGCTGGGTCAGTTTGACGATGTGACTCTCGGTGTCGTCCATGAGGACGGTCTCGGTGATCTCGAGGATGAGGGTCTTCGCCGCAACTCCCGATTCGGCGATGACCTGCATGGTGTCGCCGACGAACGACACCTGCTGAAGCTGGCGCGCCGAGAGATTGATCGCCATCGACAGGTCGCGATGTTCGGGATAGCGCTCCTGCCAGATCCTCGCCTGCCGGCAGCCCTTCTGGAGGATCTGGCGGCCGATCTCGAGGATGAGCCCGGTTTCCTCAGCAAGGGGGATGAACGAGTCGGGCGGCACCATCCCCCGTTCAGGATGGTTCCAGCGCACGAGCGCCTCGAGGGCCACGATGCGACGGGTCTTGAGTTCGACGATCGGCTGGTAATGCAGCTCGAACTCATCACGCTCGATGGCTCGTTGGAGATCGGCAATCAGTTCGTGGCGCTCGATGACGGCGAGGTGCATGTCGGGATCGAACCGTTGCACGCGGTTCTTGCCTTCGGTCTTGGCCGTGGCCATGGCGACGTCGGCGTTGCGGAGCAACTCATCGGCCCACCGCCCACTGTCACCCATGGCGATCCCGACGGACGCCCTGACCTGAACCTCCTGGCCGTCGAGAACGAGCGGCCGACGGATCGCAGTGAGCAACGCCTCCGCCACCTCCTCGGCGGCACCCGGGCGCGGGCAATCGAGGAGCACGCCGAACTCGTCGCCGCCGAGACGGGCGGCGGCGTCCTCAGGGCCGAGCACCTTCTTGATCCTCCCAGCCAATGCCACCAGGAGCTGATCCCCGATGGGGTGCCCGAGGCTGTCGTTCACGACCTTGAAGTCATCGACGCCGATGAACAACACCGCCAAACGAGAGGCATCGCTGCTCGAGAATTCGAGCGCCATCTCCACCCGTTCGATGAACTGGGTGCGGTTGGCGAGCGCCGTGAGGGGGTCGTGATACGCCTGATGGCGTAATTGCGCTTCGAGATCGCGCAGCTGCTGGAGCGACTGTTCGAGGCTGCCGCTCTCGAGCACGACGCCGAGATTCCTGGCCAAGGGCTCGAACAGGTCGAGGTCGGAACGATCGAAGTGGTCGGCTTCGCCCACGCGGTTGCCGACGAGAATGGTGCCGACCACACGGTCGTCACGACGGATGACGAGCACCATGGCTTCCCGGATTCCCCGATCGGCCAGTGCCGCGACGGGGCCGAGCCCATCGGATGGATACATCGTGCTGACACCCGCCGTTGTCTGGGCGGCCCATTCCCGCTCCTGGGGATCGAGGGTGACGGGGATCATCGCCTCGACGACGGCGCCGGGCCCGAGATTCGTCCGCACGGCCTGATCGCCCTCGCGAGCCGGGTAGAGGGTGATCTCGGCCCGCTCGGCCCGGAACATCCCACGCGCCTGGGTGAGCAATCCGACCACGGCCGAGTCGACTTCGGGCGAGCGGTGCAGCATGCGCGTCGACTCATAGGCGACGTCGAGGGTGTTCGAACGGGCGTGGCTCTCGAGATACCCGCGATAGGCGATGAACCCCACGCCCGCCGGGACGGCCAGGAGGATGACGCCGCGAACATCGCGCCAGATGAGGTCGACGGCCACGAGCGCCACCATCGTGGTGGTGATCGAGCTGGTGAGGCCGAGCGATAGGACCTGACGGAGTCGGTCGACCTGCGGCTGGCTGCCGGCGAGAAGCGTTGCTGCGGTGATGGCGGCGTGACCCATGAGGGTGACGATCACCGTGGCCAGCAACGCCGCCGACCAGCCCACCGGACCGAGGGGCTCGCTGCCGATCACCTCGTGGAACACCACCGTGGCCAGGACACCCGACAAGAAGAAGTGGCTGGTGTTGAAGGCCAGCTGCAACGGCGACTGGCGGCGCTGGCGAATGAGGGCGAGCGCCGAGCCGAGCAGCAGCCCGAGCAGGATTTCGGGTGAGGACGAGAAGAAGAGGCCGAGGACGAGGGGGATCTCGTTGAGCGGGAACGACTG
>JBKJLN010000502.1:0-3153 GCA_046596935.1 Acidimicrobiales bacterium | reverse complement strand
GTCGACCTCGCCTCCCGTCTCGCCGCCCATGCCACTGCGACTGCACTGCTCGCGCGCGGCGACCGCGTCACCTACGCCGAGTTGAGCGACCGCGTGCTCCGGACTGCGGCCGCGCTGCGGGCTGGGGGCCTGACCGCCGGCGCTCGGGTGGCCGTGGCGGCCGCCTGCACCACTGACGGCGTGGTCGCCTACCTCGGCGCTCAAGCTGCCGGACTGCTGCCGGTGATGGTCAGTCCCCGCTCACCGGCGGCCGAGCTGCAACGACGCTTCGACGAGGTCGACCCTGCACTCGTGATCCTCGGCGCGTCGGCCCGAGTCGAGGCGCCGGAGGGCATCCGAGTGGTGCGGCCGGCCGGATCGACCGCCAGCGACGCCGAGGTGTTGACGGCGGAGCCGGCCGGTGTGGCGGAGGTAGGCGAGGAAGATCCGGCGGTGGTGCTCTACACGAGTGGCGTCTCCGGGCTGCCGCGACCCGTGGTCCTCACCCACGGCAACCTCAGCGCTACGCGCACCGGCCTCATCGCCGCTCCCGGCGCCGGACTCGACGCTCGGACCGTCGCCTTCGCCGGCCTGCCGATGTCGCACGTCTTCGGTTTGAACAGCATCATCGGCACGGTGCTGCAGGCGGGCGGCAAGCTCGTCCTCCACGAGACGTTCGACCCGGTCGAGGCGGCCGAGCTCGTGGCCAGGCATCGCGTGACCGCCCTCTCCGCCGTGCCCCTGATGTGGAAGGCACTCGCCGAGGTCGGCGAGCGGGATCTCTTCACCACCATCGACCGCGCCACCTTCGCGGCAGCTTCGATGCCGAGGGCGGTCGCCGCCGTCGTCGCCGAATCGCTCGGCCTCGTCGTGGCCGGTGGATTCGGTTTGACCGAGACGGCCGGCACGGTTTGCCACGACGACCCGACGCAGCCGCACGCAGGCACGGTCGGTCTCCCGCTCGGCGCCACGGAGCTGCGCGTGGTCGATGACGGCGAGGACGCGCTCCCCGGCGACATCGGGGAGATCTGGTTGCGGGGTCCATCGGTGGCCCGCGCTTACCTCGATGGCGCTCTCCTCGATCGCACCGAAGAGGGTTGGTTCCGGACGGGCGACATCGGCCTGCTCGACGACGATGGTCGGTTGGCCATCGTCGACCGGAAGAAGGACGTCATCAACATCAGCGGCTTCAACGTCTCGCCCGTCGAGGTCGAGCTGGCGCTGATGGCCCACGAGGCGGTGGATGCGTCGGTCGTCGTCGGCGAGGTCGACCACGACCGTGAGGTGGTTGTCGCCCACGTGGCCCTCCGGCCCGGGCGGACGGTGACCGAGTCCGACCTGATCGAACACTGCCGGAGCCAGCTGTCGCGCTACAAGGTGCCGGCGCGCATCCTCATCCACGACGAGCTGCCGGTGACCGAGTCGGGGAAGGCCGTGCGGCGTCTCCTCGACCGCAGCGCCTGAATCAGGCGACCTCGTCCGGTCGCTTCATGTACTCGTCGACGTAGGTCTGCCCGCAGAGTTCGGCAATCTCGAACATCACGTCGTCGGTCATCTGTCTGGGGGCGAGCGCCGGGTCCGACCGCGAGAGATATCGCTCGGCAGGGATCGGCTCGCCGAAGCGCACGGTGATCTGCTTCCCGAACCGGATGACGGTGATCGGGTCGTTCGCAGCTTGCATTTCATCCGTGCCGATGAGGCCGACCGGGACGATCGGAGCACCGGTACGCAGCGCGAGCCGCGCCGCCCCTGTCTTCCCCTTGTGCAGCAAGCCGTCGCGGCTGCGGGTGCCTTCCGGGAAGACGCCGAACAGGTCGCCTGCGGCCAGCACGGCGGCCGCAGCGTCGAGGGCGGCTTTGCCCGAATCGGGGTTGGCACGATCCACGGGGATGTTGCCCAGCGCCAGGAAGGCGAAGCGGGTGGTCCAGTCGTCGACGTAGTCGGACTTGCCGATGAATCGAACCATGCGGGGCAGCACGCCCATCAAGACCGTGGAGTCGTGGACGGAGAGGTGGTTCGGGGCGATGATTGCCGGCCCGTCGGCCGGTACGTGCTCGATTCCCTCGACCGTCAGCCGTTCGCCGAAGCGCAACAGCAGATCGATGGCGCCACGCGCGAGGGCGTAGAGCGGACGGCTCGGCTCGTAGGTGGAGACGGCGATGCGAGCATCATCGCATCTCGTCGGAGATCGATGTCAGCGCAGCCGCGGCAAGGTCGAGCAGGTCTGTGGTGCCATTGGCGACGACCCACTGGCGCAATGCGACTCGCAGAGCGGACATCGCGGCGCCGGCGATCACCTCAGGACGGGGATCGGCCACGGGGTCGACATCCATGCGTTCGGCCAGAGCCGCGATGATCACTCGCTCGAGCCCTCGTTGGACGACGGCGCGGCTGTACGCGGAGACGGACGGATAGGTGGCGGCCAACTTCGCCTGGAGGAAGGTGCGCTCGGGATCGCCGGCGTACGACGCCGTGAGGGTACGAAGCGCGGCGGAGACGGCGACGAGCGGCGGCTCGTCCGTCGGCCGGCCGGCGATGGCATTCCGAAACGCGACCTCGGTCTCCTCGTCCCCGCCGTAGAGCACTGCCTCCTTGGAAGGGAAGTGGCGGAAGAACGTGCGCTGCGAGACGTCGGCGGCCTCGGCGATGGCGTCGGTCGTCGTCTCGTCGAAGCCCCGCTCGGCGAACAGGCGGGCCGCCGCCTCGATCAGGTCGTCTCGCGTCTGGCGCTTCTTCCGCTCGCGCCGTCCGACGGCTTCTCTTCCCTCGGTCGCCTCGATCGCGTCATCGGACCGGGCCCCAACCGCCGTTCCTGTTGCCATGATGACCATCGTACGTCAGTGAGCGTCAAATGTCAGCAACTGAATGGTGTCAGCGGTTGACATTGGCTCTCCGGAAGACTTAGCCTGGTCGGGTGACGAACACCGCCGCCATCTTCGACCTCGACCGAACCGTGCTCCGCGGCTCGTCGACCCCCGTGATCCAGCGCCACCTCAAGCTGGCCGGCCTCGTTTCCCGTGACTTCCCCGGTGAGCGGCTGTTCCAGACCGCCTACGAGCTGTTCGGCGAGTCGGGCCTTGCCATGCGGGCCGCCCGCCTCCAGTCGGGCGCCAAGGCGGGTTGGAACGTCGACGAGATCGCCGCCGTTGCCGGGAAGATCGCCGACGAACTCAT
>JBKJLN010000414.1:0-13317 GCA_046596935.1 Acidimicrobiales bacterium | reverse complement strand
GTGGCCACGGGAGCCACGGATCGTCGACGCCCCATCCGTGATCGGTGGCTGCGGTCCAGGGGATCGGCGCCCGGCAGCCGTCGCGACCGCCGGGATCGAGCACGCGGTCCTCGTGTATCACCGCGTCCTCGAGGCCGAGTTCCTCACCCGCATAGAGGAAGGCCGTGCCGCGCAACGTGAGCAGCTGCACGGCGGCCGCCCTGGCCTTGGCCTCCGAGCCGTAGCGCGTGCGGTGGCGGGGGTTGTCGTGGTTGGAGATGACCCAGCTCGGCCACGCATTCCGAGGGTCGAGCTCCTCGACGACACGCTCGACTCGTCGTCGCCACGCAGCTGCTTCCCAGGGCGCATGCAGCGGAGGGAAGTTGAACGAGAGGTGCAGCTCATCGTTGTCGCCGTAGTACTTGGCCACTCGTTTGGTCGAGAGGATGTAGACCTCGCCCACCATCATCCGGTCTCCGTCGTAGGAATCCATCAACGCGCGAATGTCCCGCAGCATCCCGTGGGTGTCGTCGTAGTCGTGGATGGCGTAGACCCGCCCTTCGGCGTCGACCTCCCCTTCGGGCAGGTCGTCGGTCTTGCCGATCAGGTGGACGACGTCCATGCGGAACCCGTCGACGCCTCGATCCAGCCAGAAGCGGAGCGTGTCGTGCATGGCCTCGACGACCTCGGGATTGCGCCAATTGAGGTCGGGTTGCTCAGCCAGGAAGTTGTGGAGGTACCACTGCTGCCGGGTCTCGTCCCACGTCCAAGCCGGCCCCCCGGTGAACGCCGCGATCCAGTTGTTCGGCGGCTTGGTCGGCTCTTCGGGATCGGCGTCGCGCCACCAGTACCAGTCGGCTCTCGGGTTGTCGCGCGACGACCGTGACTGCACGAACCACGGGTGAAGGTCGCTCGTGTGGTTCGGCACCCAGTCGATGACCACCTTGATGCCGCGAGCGTGGGCGTCGGCCAAGAGGCGATCGAAGTCGGCCAGGTCGCCGAACAAGGGGTCGACGTCGCAATAGTCGGCGACGTCGTAGCCGAAATCCTTCATCGGGCTGGGAAAGAACGGCGAGATCCAGATGGCATCGACACCCAGACGCTCGAGGTGATCGAGATGGACACGGATGCCCTCGAGATCGCCCACGCCGTCGCCGTTCGAGTCACAGAAGGAACGCGGATAGATCTGGTAGATCACGGCGGACTTCCACCAGGGCTCGGGCATGGTCCGGACGCTACCGGGAGCTTGCAGCGGGCTCCTTCCACAGCGCGGAGCGTCAGATCAGGAGCGACGAGACCGAGCGGAAGTGCTGGAAGTCGGCGACGGCGACGAGAAGGGTTCCGGCGGCAACCGCGAAGCTCCAGACGATGTCGAGGGCGCGGGGACGTGGTCGCGTCGGACGACCGCCGCCGCTCCAACGCTCCGTCAGGAGCGAGAGGGTTGCTCCTGCGAGCGGCAACAACGCCATGAAGAGCGCCATCGACACCAGAGGTGACGTGTACCGGTAGAACTCGTAGTTCCCCGTGTCGATGGCGATTGGCGCGCCAACCGCTGTGGCAAAGATGGCGCTGGCGATGGCGCGGGTCGAGCGACGCGTCGGTAACACCGGCCGGACGGCGACGTAGGCCACGAAGAGCATGGGCACGAAGAACAGCGCGCCGAAGACGAGGTTCATCGTGCCCTCGACCGTCCAGGCACCCGCCACTGCCCCACTGTGGGTGTACTCGCCGTTGTGCGAACCGTTCAGGAGTCGGACGGCGAACATCGCCACTCGTGAGCCGAACCCGATGACGACGGTGGCGGTGACGATCGACGCCCCGATCCCCGCCAGGGCAACACGCGACGCCCTCGTGACCCTGTCGTCACTGGGCGGCGCCCGCAGACCAATGTCGAAAGAGGACACGTCAGTCGTCGACCCACACGACCGTCGACCGTGAACGGATGTCGAGCGACGACGAGCCGATCAGCAGGTCGAACTCACCTGGCTCGACGACCCATCCGTGGGCCGACGGATCCCAGAAGGCGAAGGCCCGGTCGTCGAGGACGAACGTCGCCGCCTCGGTGGCGCCAGGTTCGATGCGCACGCGCCGGAACCCCTTCAGTTCCTTCGACGGACGAAGAACCGACGACTGGCGATCGCCGACGTACAGCTGCACGACTTCGTCGCCGACCACGTTCCCGGTGTTGGTGATGTCGATGGAGACATCGAGCGGGCGGTCCGGTCCGGCGGTCGATGATCCCAGGCGGGCCGAGCCGTACGAGAAGGAGGTGTACGACAACCCGTGGCCGAAGGCATAGCGAGGAGCCACGCCGGTGCGATCGAAGGCGCGGTAGCCGATGAACAAGCCCTCGCCGTAGTGCACCTGGCCCCTCTCACCCGGGTAGTTGAGCATCGAGGGGTGGTCGGCCAACCGGTGCGGGAACGTCGTCGGCAACTTGCCTCCGGGATTGACGGCACCGAGCAGGACATCGGCAAGGGCATTGCCACCCTCCTGACCCGGGTACCAGAGCTGCACGATCGCGGGGACGTCTTCGGCCCACGCCATGTCGATCGGCGCGCCCGTGTTCACGACGACGACCGTCCGGGGGTTGGCGACGGCGACGCGTGCGACCAACCCGGCCTGACCACCGGGCAACGAGAGGTCGGCCCGATCCTTGCCTTCGGTCTCCCAGGTGCTGTCGAGTCCGACGACCACCACGGCGACATCCGCGGCTGCGGCCGCCGCCACTGCCCGGTCGGCCAGGTCCTCAGGGATCGGCTCGACGACCCGCAGGTCGAGACCGAATGGCTGCGCGGGATCAGCGCCGGCGAATTCCACTCGCAGGTCGACGTGCTCGCCGGCTTCGAGGGACACCAGCCCGGAGACGGTCCGGCGGCTTCCTCCCTCGTCCCAACTGTCCGCCGCCAGTTCGTCGCCGAGCCAGAGCCGGACGCGCCCGTCGGTGCGAACGCTGAACGTGTGCTCGCCCGCCCACGCGGCGGTGAACTCCGTCGCCATTCGCACCGACCAGGGCCCCGCCTTCCCACCAGGCCGGAACTGCGGGTCCCATTGGAACCAGCTTCGTCGTGTGACCTCGCGCTGCACAGCATCGCCGTCGGCATTCGCATCGGCGACGTAGGCGACCTCGATACCCCAGCCCCCGCCGTCGGGCGCCAACAACCTCGTGGCGTCGAGGCGCGCCGGGCCTCGCGCGATCGTTGCCCCGAGTTCGTGGACGACGCGCACGCCGGGACCGAGTGCCTCGGTCAGCCCCTCCAGGGGCGACACCTCGTAGGGCGACAACACCTGGGCGCTGCCGCCCCCCTGCGTCGACGCCAACGACGCGGTCGGCCCGATGATCGCCACCGACGAGAGCTCCTCGACGTCGAGCGGCAGCAGCGGCCCGGCCCCGGCTACCGGCTCGTTCCGCAGCAGCACGATGGAGGCAGCTGCCGCCTCGCGCAAGAGGGCTCGACGGGCGGGGTCGTCATCGTGCCGCTCGGCCGCAGGATTCGCGGCGGGGTCGAAGAGGCCGGCCCGCTCGACAAGTTGCAGCACCCGCTGCACCCGCTCGTCGACCACGGACTCCTGCAGCGCACCTGACTCGACCGCCCGCAGCAGCGCGTCACCACGGTGCAGCGGCGGGCCCGGCATCTCCAGATCGAGTCCGGCTTCCGCCGCCGCCTCGGTCGAATGGGTTCCGAACCAGTCCGACACCACCAGGCCGTCGAACCGCCACTCCTCCCGCAGGATGGTCGTGAGGAGCTGCTCGTGCTCGCTGCAGAACGTGCCCGCGACCTTGTTGTAGCCCGACATGATCGCCCACGACCCGGCCTCGCAGACGGCCGCTTCGAACGGAAGGAGGTAGAGCTCGCGCAGCGCCCGCTCGGGCACCTCCGAGCTGATCGACATCCGTTCGAACTCCGAGTCGTTGGCCACGAAGTGCTTCACCGTCGCCCCGACGCCTTCGGCCTGCACCGCCTCGATGTAGGCGACGGCGAGGCGGGCGGTGAGAAGGGGGTCTTCGCTGAAGCACTCGAAGTTGCGCCCGGCCAAGGGCGTGCGATGGAGATTCACCGTCGGCCCGAGGATGAGCTGGGCGCCCTTCGAGCGCAGCTCGGCCGCCAGCGCGGTGCCGACGCGGCCGATGAGTTCGACGTCCCAGGTGGCACCGAGCGCCGTTCCACACGGGAAGCTGGCCGAGGGCGGCCCGCCACTCACGTGGGCGCCCCGCACTCCTGCCGGACCGTCGCTCATCTTGAGGGCCGGAATGCCGAGTCGCTCGACGGCGGCGGTGTGCCACCAATCGGTCCCGGCGAGCAGCGCCACCTTCTCGGCCAGCGCCAGGCGGGAGACGAGGCCGTCGACGACGTCGCTCATCGGACGGTCACGCAACTCGAGGCACGCATGGTCCGAACGTAGCTTCAGACCGTGGCATCCCATGAGGCCTGGAACTGGGCCACGTCATCGATCAGCGCGACCTCGCTGTCGCGATGGACGAACGTGAGCAGGGTCGCGGCATCGCGCCACGAGCACAGCACCTGCTCTTGTTCGACCGAGGTGGACGCGTCAGGGAACTCATAGACCACGACACCACACGAGGCACCGCCACCCCCGTAGACGTCGACGGACACTCGCTTCCCCTGTCGCTGCACGTCCAGCACTCGCACATGTTGTTCGAGCTCGATTCGACCAGTCCCGCCCATCGGTACTCCCGTCTGTCCTCCCTGCTGTAGTCGGCAGCGCAGGCCTGGTGTTGCAGACAAGCGCACGATTCCCGGCGGCTGTTCAGACAAGATTGGGACGAATGACCGATGACGCCGTCCCGCAGGACCTGGACCCCTCGCGTATCGACATGCTGCGGAACCTCGGCGGACCGTCCGACCACTTCCTCGGTCGTCTCGTCGACGCCTTCGTCGGGGAAGCCACATCGACGGCGCAGGCCTTGACTGCGGCCGCCGACGCCGGCGACATCGAAGAGGTCGGTCGCCAGGCTCACCGCCTCCGGGGCTCGGCCGCGAACATCGGCGCCGCGGCCCTCAACGTCGCCAGCACCGATCTCGAGCACAGCGCCCGCGTCACCAACCCCGATCTGGCGCTCATTCGGGCCGGAGCCGCCCGTGTGGTGGAACAGCTCCAGCGAGCGTCGGCCGCCCTGGCCGCCGCCGCGGCCGAAGACGAGGCATGAAGGTCCTCATCGCCGACGACGACCTCGTCTCCCGGATGCTGCTCAGCGAGGTGCTCGCCAGGTTGGGTTACGAGTGCCGAACAACCGAGGACGGCGAGGCGGCGTGGGAGCAATTCCAGGAATGGCTCCCTGACGTCCTGATCACCGACCGGATGATGCCCGGCATGGATGGGCTCGAGTTGACCCGCCGGGTCCGTGAACACGGCACGTCGTCCTACACCTACGTCGTCCTGGTCACGGGGCTCGGGGAGCAGGCCGACGTGCGCCTCGGGATGCGGTCAGGAGCCGACGACTACCTCACCAAGCCGATCGATCCGTTCAACCTCGAGACCCGGCTGATCGCCGCCCTGCGGGTCACCTCCCTCCACGCCGAGCTGGAGACCGCCCGCGGCGAGCTCCAACGACTCGCCCGAACCGACCCCCTCACCGGTCTGCTCAATCGTCAAACCATGGAGGCCGATCTGGCCACACTCCACGCCACCAGCGTCCGCCACGGCCGGCGCTACGCCCTTGCCATGTGTGACGTCGACCACTTCAAGGCCCTCAACGACGCCTCCGGACATCCGGCCGGTGATGCCGTCCTACGGACCCTGGGAGCGACCTTCCGGGCCCAGGCCCGCTCGAGCGACCGCATCTACCGCTACGGCGGTGAGGAGTTCCTGCTCGTGATGCCCGAGGAGCATCCGAGCGGCGCCCGCATCGCCGTCGAGCGTTTCCGATGGTCGGTGGGGGCCTTGGGATTGCCCCATCCGAGCAATCCTGGCGGGTCGGTCACCATGAGTGCAGGCGTCGCCGGCTTCGATCCCGCCCGCCGCCCTCGGAGCGCCAAGGAGGTGCTGGCGGGTGCCGACGCCGCCCTCTATCAGGCCAAAACCCAGGGCCGTGATCGCACGGTGATGGCCGAGGATGCTAAGGGCTGAGGATCTCGGTGTGCCGATGGTCGCCAAAGGGCGTACCATGGTCCTTCCCACTTCGCTCAGTGGGCACCTCGGAGGATCCGTATCGTGGCGAATCGCGTCCAAGCAGCCCCGGAAGAAGACCTGGTCCGGCTCTATCTCAGTGACATCGGCCAGCACACCCTGCTGTCGAAGGACGACGAAGCCACCCTGGCCGAGGCGCGCCTCGTCGGTCTCGATGCCGCCGCCGAGCTGGCCAAGACCAGCCCGACCCCGGCTCGCAAGCGTCAATTGCGCAAGCTCGTGCAGGAAGGCGAAGCCGCCGAGCTGCGCTTCGTCGAGGCGAACCTGCGCCTCGTCGTCTCGATCGCCAAGAAGTACCAGGCGTCGGGCGTCCCTCTCCTCGACCTCGTCCAGGAGGGCAATCTCGGCCTGATGCATGCGGTCGAGAAGTTCGACCACCGCAAGGGCTTCAAGTTCTCGACCTACGCCACGTGGTGGATCCGACAGGCCATCACCCGCGGCATCGCCAACACCGGCCGCACGATCCGGCTGCCAGTGCATGCCGGCGACATGGTCAAGCAGCTCCAGCGCACCCGCGCCGAGCTCGAGGATCAGCTCGGCCGCGGCCCGACCACGGCCGAGATCGCCGATGCCATGGAGGAGCCGTTCGAGAAGGTGCGTACCCTCCTGTCGCACCTGTCCGAGCCGGTGTCGCTGTCGACCCCGCTGCGAGAAGATTCCGACGGCGAGCTCGGCGACACGGTCGGCGATGCGTCGGCCGTCTCACCCGAAGAGGCCATGCTCGAGGCCGCCCTCGTGGGCGAGGTCGAGAAGATCCTGGCCCCGCTCGAGGATCGCGAGCGCACGATCCTCCGCCTTCGCTACGGCCTCGACGGTGGCGAGCCCCGAACCCTCGAAGACGTCGGTGCCCACTTCTCCCTGACGCGCGAACGCATCCGTCAGATCGAGACCAAGGCGATGTCGAAGCTCCGTCACCCCTCGGCCGACGTGAACTTCAGCTTCTCCTTCTAGTCCTCGGAGTCGGTAGCGAGGAGGCCGGCGGCGGCGGCCAGCGCCGTCGCCAGGCCGGCGGCGCGTTCGACGACGGCCACGAGGTAGTGCTGGGCCACGGCGTTCTGGCCCTGGAGGGGCGGGTCGCCGAGGGAGCGGAGGGTGGCCGACGGATCGCGCGAAGGCTGGATGGGGGTCGGCTCCGGGAGCGGCGGCACCGAGCGCCACAGGTCATTGCGGGCCTTGTTCGGGCGCCGGCGGCGAGCCTGGGGTTGCTTGCGGCGGGGCTGGGCGTTGTCCATCTACAGGTCCTCGTCGGTGAGCATGGACTCTGGGCGGAGGCCGAGGGCGATGCGGAGCTGCGACGCATCGAGGTCGGACAGCGAGCTCGACTTCGGAAGGATGAGCTCGGCCACGTGACGCTTGCCGGCGACGACTTCCTCCACCCGCTCGTCGACGGTGCCGGGACACACGAGACGATGGGAGACGACGGTGCGGGTCTGGCCGATACGCCAGGCGCGGTCGCGGGCCTGATCCTCGACGGCCGGATTCCACCAGCGGTCATAGAGCACGACGTGGCTGGCGGCGGTGAGGTTGAGCCCGGTGCCGCCGGCCTTGAGGGAGAGCACGAGCGCGCCCGGTCCGGTCTGCTCCTGGAACTCGGCCACGAGTCGGTCGCGGGGCCCACGGGCGAGGCCGCCGTGGTAGCAGGCGATGGGTACCCCGGTGAAGTCGGTGAGGTGGTCGGCGAGCCGCTTCCCCCACTCGGCGAAGTGGGTGAAGATCAGGATCCGCTCGTTGGCGGCGAAGACCGTCTCGACGATCTCCTCCATGCGGGTGAGCTTCCCCGAGCGTCCGGCCAGGGGTCGCCCGTCGTCCTGGTAGGCGGCAGGGTGGTTGCAGATCTGCTTGAGGGCGGTGATGGCGGCGAGGATGGCGCCCTGCTTGCGCTCGCCCCCGCCGGCGGCCGCGGTGGCATCGGCCACGAGACTGTCGAGCACCGCTTGATAGAGGCCGATCTGCTCGGGCGTCATCGAACAGTGGTCGAGCTCGTCGATCCGGTCGGGGAGCTCGGCGGCCACGACGGGCTCCCGCTTGGTGCGACGGAAGACGAGGATGCCGTTGAGCGCACGGAGCGCCGCCTCGCCCTCGCCCGACAGTTGGGCGATGAACGCCGGACGCGATCCGACGAGGCCCGGATTGGTGAAGTCGAGGATGGCCCAGAGGTCGCCGAGGCCGTTCTCGATGGGCGTACCGGTGAGGGCAACCCGGATGCGAGCGGGGATGCGGCGCAGTTGCTGGGCGGTTTCGTTGCCCGGGTTCTTGACCGCCTGGGCCTCGTCGAGCACGACCCGATCCCAGGTCATCGAGGCGAGGGTCTCGACATCCCGCACCGCCGTGCCGTAGGTACTGATGACGACATCCGCGTTGTCGACCTCGGCTTTGAGCTGTTCCGCAGTCGAACGTGACGCGCCGTGATGCACGACGACCCGCAGCCCGGGAGTGAACCGGGCCGCCTCGGCCGCCCAGTTGCCCACGACGGCCGGAGGGGCGATGACCAACGCCGGCCCCTTGCCCTTCGTCCGCGCCAGGTGGGCCAGCACCGTCGGGGTCTTGCCCAACCCCATGTCGAGGGCGAGGCACCCACCGAGTTCGACGGCATCGAGGAAGCCGAGCCACGCCAGCGCTTCGGCCTGGTAGCTGCGGAGCTCGCCCACGAAGCCCTCAGGTTGGGTGACCGGTTCGGTCGCCACCGACTGCGACCGCTCGAGGAGATCGGTCGCCCACCCTTCGCCCTCCACCGACAGGGCTCCGGGGAGGCCGGCGCCCTCGAGTCCCACGGCATGGCGGAGAATCTCCGCCCCCGACATCTGCGTCTTGTTGGCCCGTTCGGCCAGGGCGGCGGCAGCCTCCTTGAGGTCGGCGCGGTCGAGCTCGACCCATCGACCGTGCGACTGCACCAGTGGGCGGGCCTCGTTGGCCAAGCGGGAGACGTCGGCCGCCGTCAGCTCGACATCGTCGAACACCACCGACCAGCGCACATTGCTGAGCTGGTGGGCGCCGACCTTGCTGTCACCGGTCGGGGCGGTGAACAGCTTGAGCCCCGGCGTCGGCTTCCGGCGGGAGAGACGAGGGATCCGCACCTCGAATCCGGCGGCGTCGAGCGACGGACCGGTGGCCGTCATGAGCTCCCAGGCCTCGTCCTGGCTGAGGTACACCTGACCTCGCCGGAGGCTTCCCGGTCGAAGCAACGCCGGGAGGATCCGCTCGAGTCGAAGGAGGTCGTTGGCCAACGGCTTGGTGGCGCGGCTGTCGGCGATGGCCAACTCGATGGGAAGGAGGTTGCCCTCGGCGCCGGGGCCGAGCACCGAGAGGAACCAAGCGTTTCCCTTGTCGGGCGGGTCGAGCTGCACGACGAGACGAGTGCGAGTGACGCCGGCGACGGGCTTCGACCAGCGGTCGAGGCGGGTGGCCACCTCGGCGCCGGCGGCCAGCGGGGCCGTGAACGGCGATCCGTCGAGGCGGGTGATGAAGGCCTCGGCCACGGCCGTGGTGGTGTGGGTGGACGGTGGCGGCGCTGGCAGCTCGAGTCGCCCCGCGGCTTCGGCCACGATGGCCTGCACGACGGCACCGAGCACGCTGAGCACGACCGAGCGCGTGTCGGCCGGGGCGAGCGCCACCACCGGCCCTGGCATCGAGGCTGCCAACTGCGCCACGTCCCGCTCGTCGACCAACGCCGGAGCCCACCGCACGGCCAGGTCGAGGGCGCGACCGTCGGGGCGCTTCATGCTCTTGAGGGTCGGGACCACACCGCCTCTGGCCACGAGGCGCACCGCGGCCACGGCAACCGCACCGAGCCAGGTGACGCTGGGCCCGAGTTCCTCCCCTCCACCCGAACTCCCACCGACGGTGGCCAGCCAACCGAGGGCTTCGGCGACCGGGATCGAGAGTGCCGCTGCCTTCGCTCCGCCGGGGAGGCTGACGGGCGGATGGATGCTCCACCCGACGGGAGGGCCGCCGATGGCCTCGAGCCGATCGGAGAGCTCATCGTTGTCGGCCGGGTTGCAACCTCGCCCGCCGGCCCACACGACGACCAGGCCACCGGCCCACGACGCCTGGAGGCGAACCTCCTCGGGCTCGAGCGGCACCGGTTCGAGCGGCGGCGGCTGCGGTTGGCGACCGGGCTGGCGACCCTGGCCCGGTTGTCCGTTGGCGGCGGTGGCGATCCCGGACGCGTTGCGATCGGGGATGGGTGGTCGCACCACGACAGGAGCAGGAATGGGCCCGTCGGGCCGCGTCAGATAGGTGTAGGCGGCTTCGAGTCGATCGAGCGTGGCTTCGAAGTCGGCGACGACCTGATCACGCTCCTCGCCGCGGAGGTCCCACACCACATCGAGGTTGTCCTCGGTTTGATCGATGAGGAGGTCGAGCGCCCGTTTCCAGCCGCGCGGGTCGGCCTCGAGCAGGGCCAGTTCTTCGGGCGAGGCGTAGCCATCGGCGGCGGCCATGGCTGCGATCTCGAGGGCGTCGGTGTGGTCCATCGATGAGCCGGCGCTCCCTGCGCCGGTCCTCCCCCGTCCACGCGACGCAGGAGGGATGCCCGTTGTCGGCGTCTCTCGGAGCAGGCTCGGACCTGACCTACTCCACCGCCCAGTTGCACGGGACGCCGTAGTCGCCACGATACCGCCTCTCGAACGCGTGTCCGAACGCGGATGTCCGGGCGAACGGAAATCGACTGCAGGCGGTCGCTCGATACCGTGGCCACATGGACATCGGGTTTGCCGTCCCCATCTCCGGCTCGTGGGCGACGCCGCCGAACATCACCGAGCTGGCAACGCTGGCCGAATCGCTCGGCTATTCGTCGCTGTGGACATTCCAACGCTTGCTGTCACCGCTCGTCGAGGGCGACGTTCCGATGCTGGCGCCCCAGTACCGCAGCGTCCACGATCCGCTCACGTTGCTCGGGTACCTCGCCGGGTGCACGAAACGAGTGCGGCTCGGCGTAGCCATCGTCAACCTGCCCTATTACGCCCCCGTCGTCCTGGCCAAGGCCCTCACCACCATCGACCACCTCTCGGGCGGGAGGCTCGATGCCGGCTTCGGCATCGGCTGGTCGCCGCACGAGTTCGAAGCCGTCGGCACGGCGTACGAACGGCGCGGGGCTCGCGCCGAGGAGTATCTCCGTTGTCTCGAAGCCATCTGGACCGACGACATCGTCGACTTCACTGGCGACTTCTACCGGGTGCCCCGTTCCCGCATCGACCCCAAGCCGCTACAGCAGCCCCACCCTCCGATCCTCCTCGGCGGTGGTGCGCCGGCGGCCCTCCGTCGCATCGGTCGGTCGGCGGCCGGATGGATCAGCAGCAGCCAAGCCGACCTCGCCCACATCGACGAGCCGATCGCCCTCGTTCGCCAGGCCGCCGCCGACGCCGGACGAGATCCGTCGGCGCTCCGTTTCATCTGCCGCGGTGTCGTCAAGGTCCGAGACGGAGAACGGGGCCCGCTCACCGGGAGCCTCGAAGAGATCGCCGACGACCTCGCCAAGCTCGCCACCAAGGGCGTCACCGAGACCTTTCTCGACCTCAACTTCGACCCCGAGATCGGCTCCCCCGACGCCGACCCCGAATCGTCGATGGCGCGCGCCCGCGACGTCCTCGAGGCTCTCGCGCCGCGCTGACGTCAAGTCGTACGGTGCAGCGCATGAAGATCCGACGCGTCGTCACCGGCCACGATCCCCACGGCAAAGCCGTCATCACCGAGGACTCCGAGGTCGAGGGCACCACCGTCGACCTCGCCCCCGGAGCCGAATTCCATCGCCTCTGGGGCGCCGACGTCGCCCCGTCGTTCCCCGACGACGGATCGCAGCCGGCGATGCCCTCCTACTTCCCTCCGGTCGGTGGCTTCCGCGTGGGGTTCTTCACCGTGCCGCCTGACGGGTCGGCGTCGCTGCCACCCGACCTCGACTTCGGCGCCGCCGTGGCCGAGATGGAGCAGAAGTTGCCCGGCCTGGCCGGTCACATGGAGCCGGGCGCGCCGGGCATGCACACCACGGCGACGGTCGACTTCGAGGTCGTCGTCGAGGGCGAGGTGTGGCTCGAGCTCGATGATGGCGTGGAGGTGCACCTTCGCGTCGGTGACACGGTCGTCCAGAACGGCACTCGCCATGCATGGCGCAATCACGGCAACGTCACGGCGCGACTCGTCGTCGTCCTCGTCGGTGCCTCCCACGACGCCGTCCCGCCGATCCCGCCTCGCGACTGAGGAATCCGCCGGCGCGAGACTCTGGCGCATGTGTTACGGAGACGATGCCCGCCCGCCCCTTCCGCCCATCCGGGGAGGAGCCGACGACCGTGGTCGCACCACCCTCACGTCGGCCGACGGCACGACCGTCGGCGCCTACTTCGCCCACCCCGACACCCCGTCGAAGCTCGGGATGATCGTGTTGCCCGACGTGCGCGGCCTGCACCACTTCTACGAAGAGCTGGCCGTGCGCTTCGCCGAGGCCGGCTTCCATTCCATCGCCATCGATTACTTCGGACGGACGGCCGACGGCGACGATCGCGGCGAAGACTTCCCGTTCATGGAACATGTCCAACAACTCGACCCGGCCACGTTGAGCCAGGACGTCGCCGCCGCCGCCGGCTTCCTCGGCGGGCTCGCCGGCGGCACCGTCGACTCGACCTATACCGTCGGCTTCTGCATGGGCGGATCGGTGTCGTGGGGCCAGTCGGCCGCCGGGCTCGGACTCGCCGGATGCATCGGTTTCTACGGGCAACCCAGCCGGGTCGCGGATCGCATCTCCGAGATGCAGGCCCCGCTGTTGATGCTGGCCGCCGGCCAGGACTTCACCCCCGTGGCCGATGTCGAGAAGTTCGCCGACGATGCGCGAGCGGCGGGCGTCGAGGTCGATCTCCACGTCTATCCCGACGCGCCGCACTCCTTCTTCGACCGCTCGTTCGCCGAGCACGCCGAGGCCTGTGCCGACGCCTGGCAGCAGATCCTCGACTTCACGCAGAAGAACAAGGCCTGATCGCCGCGCTTGGGTGGGCGCGAACGCGGCGATACTGCGGCAATGGCTGAGCGCAACGTTCTCGGCGGGGACCTCGAACCCTGCGGCACCGACCCGATGACCGGGTTTTATCGCGACGGGTGCTGCACCACGGGCCCAGAGGATCGGGGAAGCCACACGATCTGCGCCGTCGTCACTTCGGAGTTCCTGACCCACCAGCGCAGCATCGGCAACGACCTCGCCACGCC
>JBKJLN010000030.1:0-20864 GCA_046596935.1 Acidimicrobiales bacterium | reverse complement strand
TCTCCAGACCCACGGCCTGGAGACGTCGCCCGACCCACGGACTGGATGCGCCGACGAGCACCACGAGCAGGAGCGAGAGCGTGACCAGGGAGATGACGACGACCAAGTGGCTGACGTGGTCGACCGGCGGGCGCAGCAGGCCGGGGTTGATGGCCAGCGTGACGAGCGAGATCACGGGGAGCACGAGCCATCCGGTCAACCGTTCCAGGACGACCGATGCGAACGATCGAGGGGACTCGCCGTTGCTGGCAGAAAGTCGGCTCACCCGGAGGACGTCGCCGCCGATGGTCGTCGGCAGGAAGTTCGAGACGAACAACCCGGCGAGGTAATGGGAGAGCAGGGTCGAAACCCTCGCCCGTACGTCGAGCGCGGCCAGCACGCGATGCCAGCGCAGCGTGGCCAGGACGACGCCGGCGAAGGTCACGACGACGGCGCCGGCCAGGAAGCCGAGGGTGGTGGGATGCAGGACCGGCCGAACGTAGGCCGAGGCGCGGGGCAACAGAATTGCGAGCATGGCAACCGACGCCACGACGCGTACGACCGCCCAAATTCGCTGTCGGTGCTTCTGCAACGCTGCCACCTCCCCTCCGCGCCACTATTACCGTAGGCCCCTCCGCACGACTATGGAAACGCAGAGAGGTCGGTTCATGGACATCCGCCGCATCCCGCTCGCCACCGGAATCACCCTCGAGGCCCTGGAGGCGGGGTCGGGCGGCCGCCCGTTGTTGCTGGTCCACGGCTTCACCGGGGCCAAGGAGGACTTCGCCGATCACGCCGACCTCCTCGCCGACCAAGGCTGGCACGTGGTCGCTCCCGACCTGCGCGGGCACGGGACGAGCGACCAACCCGACGGGACCGAGAGCTACAGCCTCAAGACGTTCGCCACGGATGTGTTAGCGCTGGCCGACGCCCTCGGATGGGACCGTTTCGTTCTCCTCGGCCACTCGATGGGCGGCATGGTCGTGCAGCACGTGGCCCTCGAGGCCCCAGATCGCCTCGTCGCCCTGATCCTGATGGACACGAGCCATGGACCCCTCGGCGGCATCGACCCCGACGCCATCGCCCTGGGCAAGACGGTCGTCGCCGAGGGCGGGATGGCGGCGCTGGTCGCAGCCCAGCGCGACCGCGCCGGCGACCTGGCCACCGCCGCTGACCGGCGACTGCGCGAGACGCGGCCTGGCTATGTCGCCTTCGGTGAATCCAAGAGCCTGGCCTCGTCAGGCGACATGTGGCTCGCGATGATCGACGAGATCGTGACGACGCAGGCCGACCGTCTGGCCGACCTGGCCTGTCTGGCCCTGCCCACCCTGGTCATCGTGGGCGAGCAGGATCAGCCCTTCGTTCCCCACGCCGATGCGATGGCGGCATCCATCCCGGACGCAACCCTGGCGGTCATCTCCGATGCCGGCCATTCCCCGCAGTTCGAGAACCCCAACGAGTGGTTCACCGTGTTGCGGGGATTTCTCGACCAACTGCCGAGCGATTAGGCGAAGGTCTCAGCCGGTAGCGTCGGGGCATGAGGAGGGACGAAATGGGCCAACACCGCAAAACGCAGTCCGTGTGGATCCGGGCGGTGGGCCTGTTCTCCACCATGGTGCTCCTTGCCTCCTGCGGAGGTTCCGCCGGCACGGCGCCGAAGGCCGATGCGCCGGCGTCGTATGGCAGCGGTGAAGAGTCGCTCGTCGAAACGACGACGACGTCGAAGGGGGCGACCTCTGCGCCTGCGCCTGGTGGGACGGCGGCTGCGGGAGCAGCACCGACCACGACCACCAAAGCGGCGGCGGGGGCGCGACCGGCGCCGACCACGGTCACGACCGCCGGCGCGGCAGCGCCAGCCAACCCGCCGCCGACGGCTCCACCCGTGACGTCGACCTCCGACAGCAAGCTCGGTCGCGGAAGCGTCGGCAGTTTTGCCCGGCACCTCCTGCGCCCGGAGCCCGCCGCAAAGGTGGTGCTCGAGCTACTCGTTCAGGATGGCGCGGCGCTGAGCGAGCCGACGCGCCAGCAGCTGGTGAAGGTCCTGAGCGAAGCGTCCGGGAAACCAGTGTCGACTCCGAGGGTGACGTTGCCGGGCGGTGGCGACGGCCGATTCGATGCCGAGGAGGTCGTCAAGCTGGCCGACCAGTACGGCCAGGCGGTGCAAGGCGGTGATCAGGCCGTGATCCGGTTTCTCGTCCTGAAGGGGCGTGCCACCGACGAAAACGCCCTCGGTTTTGCTGTTCGGGGTGACGTCCTCGCCATCTTCCCCGACCAGTTCAGGAAGGCTGAGTCACCGCTCGTGAACCGCGAGGGCCTCGAGGTCACTGTCGCTACGCACGAGGTCGGGCACATCCTCGGCCTGGTCGATCTGGCTCGGAAAACCGGGCGGGAGGACAAGGACCATCCTGGTCACTCCTCGAACCGGGGCTCCGTCATGTTCTGGGCGGTCGACTCCAGTCTCGTCGGACAGGTGCTCGGTGGCCCCCCGCCGACCGACTTCGACGACGCCGATCGCGCGGACCTCGCGGCGTTGCGCTCAGGAGCCTGACTCCTCTACGAGGCGATGCATGAGGGCGGGTCGTCGTCGAGGTTCGCCCGCGAGAACAGATCGACGACGTCTCCACTGTCAGTGCGATCCTTCGCCAGCAGTTCGAGGTCGTCGGCGACTGACGTGCAGGTCACCCGCACCTGCCCCATCCCACCGGCATCCGCACGACGCTCAGACTGCTGCTGCACCCGCAGGCCCGCGGGCGCGCTCAGGGTGAACGAACTGAAGTCGGCGCCGGGTGAAGGTGCGCCGTTGCACCGGTCCACGACGGTGAAGGTCACGATGTGGGGCGCGTCCAACGGCCACCTACGGCCGTAGGCGTTACTTCCGTTCTCTGCCCGATAGGTGGTGCGCCCGGTCGGAGCGAACCGCCTCCGGCTCTCGACCCGGAGCCGGCCCTCGACGACCTCGCTCTCCGGAACGGCCACCTGGGCGGTTGCGCCCGTCAGCACCTGCACTTCATCGGTGCACTGCGGTTCGATGCGCAGCTGGTAACGCCCAGACGGCCCCTGGAACCGGGCGGTTCCGTCTTCACCGGTGACGATCATCCGGCTCTGCGTGCCGGTGACCTCGACGGGTACACCGACCCGCGCGCGGCCGTCGCGGTTCGAGACGGTGATGGCGAAGCCGGTGGCGCCCGACCCGACCTGCATGTCCGGCGTGTCGTCTGCGGCTGGCGTTGTGACCGGCGATGACGGTTTGCCGGGCGGGCCGGGCGCGCCGGCAACTCCGTCCTGTGCCTGCGATCGCTCGCCGAGCGAAGTGACCGTCGAGGTCGGTTCGAGGTCTGCGGAGCCGACGGCGACGGGCTCAGCGCGGTTGTCGGGGGAGTCGCCGTTGCACCCGGAGATGAGGAGCGATCCGATCACAAGCGCCGGGCCGAACCACCGAGATCGACGCCCCCGAGGGCTCGGGCTCAGGTGGCGGACGGGGCCGTCGGCACCCGGAACGACAGCATGGTCGGCCGACGACGGATGACGAACAGCGCCAGCGCTCCCAGAAGTACCAGGGGCACGACGGCGAGCCAGAACCAGAGGAGCACGGAGCTCGGCGGCTCGACCGGGCCGGCGGCAGCCGCGCGGGTCTTGAACAGCTCGAGCCCGCCTGTAGGAGCGTCGCCGCCGGCGCCGAGCAGAGCTCGAATGTCTTCCTGCCCACCGGCGCCGAACTCACTGTCGAGACCAGTGGTCGAACCGAAGGCGGTGCCACCGCTGCTGGGGACCTCTGGGACGATCGATGGGAAGCCTCCGCCGCCGAAAGAGCCCGGAGGGGGGATCCGCGGAGTCCGCGGAGTTGCCCGCGGCGTCGTGAAACCTGCGCCACTCGACGAGCCTCCGTCGGCAGACCCGGAGGGCGTCGGCCCCGCTTGGGTCGTCTCCCCCGACTCGAAGAACGGGGTGAACGTCGGCTCCTGGGACTCGTCTGGCTTCACCAGGCGGCCGTCGATCCACCGGACCGTGAGCTTGTACCCGACGTTGTTGCCGAAGGAGTTCCGGACAACGATGTTGTACTTCCCCTTCTGCGGTTGGGCGAGGCCCACGATTTCGGGGACGACGGTGCCCACCGACCGCCCGAGCGGTTCTTTCCCCTGCGGCTCATCCCAGACGAAGAGGTCGAGGTCATTCTGCTGCCCCTGATTGTTCGGGAGCTGGGTCGTCTCCCAGTCGAGACGGATCTGGACGGCGAAGTCGTTCTTCTCGGGGTCGAAGTCCGACGGCAGGTTGACCTGCAGTGGGACGACTGTGCACGTCGGCGCCGTCTTGCAGAAGTTTGGCTCAGCCGTCTCGTTCTCTGTGGAGAACCCGGGTCCCATGCCAGGGAAGCTCTTCACCACCCGGCCGCCCTCGGTGATCGAGATGGCTGTGGTCGTTCCGGCGGTGGCCGGCGAGGGTACGAGCCCGACCCCCGCCAAGGCGATGGCCGCAGCCGCAGCCGCTTGGAGGATGCGCATAGGGGTCCTCACGTCAGAAGTTGGTCGGGTCGTCGGGGGTCGATGGGTCCTGACTGACGGATCCGTCGTACTCGTTACACGGGTCCGTCGGCTTCTCCTCAGCCGTGGGCTGGCTCTCGGGCCAGATGTCGGCGAAGTAGCGCCGACCCAACTCGGTCAACTGGTAGCAGCCGTCATCGTCCTCCGCCGGTCCCTTCGTCGTCCACCGCTCGACGACGGCGTCCTTCACGCAGGTGTAATCACCGGGGTCATAGAAGCAGGCCGGCACGAAGGGGCTCGTGCTGGCGACCCGGGGGATGGCGTGGAAACCTTTGTCGAGGCTCGTCGGCGTCAACCGGGGTCCGGCTACCTGGAGGCCCGTGAACAGCTGGCGTATGTAGGGGTAGTACTCGCACGCAGTGAACGCCTCACCGAAGTCTGCATCGGGGTCGGCCTCCCGGAAGGCGGCGTAACAGAGCTGTTCGCGGAAGGGGGGGTCGCGGAGGATGTTCGTGATCAGCCGGGTCTGCTTCCAGAAGCTGCCCTCTTGGAAACTGCCGGCGAAGTCCCGTTCGATCTCCTTGTCGCCGAGCACTACCAGCTCCGGACGGTAGCCGGCGCCGGCGCCTTGCTGGGAGAGGTTGGTTTCCAGGCCGCCCGGCCACAGGATCGTCGTGACCCCCTTGTCCCTGAATTCGACAACGGCGTCGGTCGCGTACCTGCCGGAATACTTGGTCGACTGCGTGTACCCGGCCTGGGGGAACTGGCGCTTTGCCGCAAAGGTGACCCCGCACTTCTCCTTCACCCGGCTCTCGAAGAGCTTGGACTGGGCCTGAAGTTCGGGGTGGTTGGGGTCGGAGGTCGACCACAGTCCGTAGACCCGCTTCTTCCCGTTGTCGGCGGGGTTGCCCGAGAAGTTCACGGGGTTGGGCGCGACCTTGCGGCAGATGTAGCCGACGTACTGCTCGACGGCGATCTCGACAGTGGGGAAGTAGCCGTAGATGAGCTTCGGGAACCGGTTGTAGAAGTCGGCCGACCGTCCGGCCTGGGAGTCGAAGTTGACAACACCCCGCTTGGCCATGGCCGTGGCGTACTCGGTCGAGAAGCTGTTCGACGTCGAGATCACGGCGAAGGGTTTGACCTGGTTGAAATTGTCGGCGGCGTCGGCCCGTCGGAGCTCCGGCGAGTCGCCTTCGCCGCTGTAGTACACGAAAAAATGGGCGAAACGGTTGTATGTCTGGAAGCGATCGTTGAAGTACTGCTGCCACGTGCGCAGAATGCGGTTCAAGCAGAACTCGCCGTCCTCGCCCGGCTTGGCCAGGTCGAAGTACTGGTTGTCGGGCGTGACCTGCAGCGCGTCCTTGCAGAGGTTGATGTAGTTGGTGAATCCCTGGACATAGAAGAGGATGCGCACCTCTTCCTTCGTCACGCCGAGGTAGGTGGCGCCGAAGTTGTCGCCCTGGAAGTCGGCCACGCACGGAGGGGCCAGGGGGTCGGTCGTCTGCTTCGGCGGGTTGCCGACGCAGGCCTTCGTCCGCGGTGTCTTGCCGCCACCGGCGAGGCCATCCGCCGAGGGCGGCGGCGGGAGGTCGCTTTCGGGGGCGCCGGGGGTGCCGGGGGGTGTCGCCAGAAGCCCACCGGGGCCACCCGAAGCGCCACCAGGGGCTCCACCGCTCTCGAGGCCGCTGGTGCTGGCCAGGCCGAGAGAGGACAGGTTGCCGACCGGCGGGGGAGGAGCCTCGTCGTCCGGCGGCACGGGTGCGTACTCGAGGGTGGTCGATGGATTCGTCTGCGGAAGGTTCAGCGCGGACGGCAACACGATGACGGCGATGAGGGCCGCCACCGCAAGCGTGAGCAGCGGCGGGTACTTCTGCGTCCAGTTCTGGGACGTCCCGCGTCCCGTGGGACTGGCGGCGACAACCGTGGCCATTCAAATCCTCCTGTAGAGCGGTCGCGACCGATGCGCCCCTCACCCCATCGGACATTCGACGCAGTACGGACACTTCCCTGTCGCAGCGGCCATTGTATGGAGCCGTCGTGGACACCGGCGTTCGCCCCCCGTGACGTTCGCGTCGCCCCGCGGTTACGGCGAGGTTTCGCCAATGCAGCGGCTGTGTTGATTTGGCGGTACCGGAAGGAAGTTCGCCGCTCAGCGCCGAAGTTCTGCACGGTGGCGTCGTGGGTGGCGTCGTGGCGAAGCCCCCGATGGCGGCGGTTCTTCGCACGGCGACGTGCCAAACTTCCTCCGGTCCGCTGCGGCAACCCACGCACGATCAACGACTCCAACGACGCCTCGACAACGACGAACGACAAGGACGGCCCGCATGGCAACGACCACTCCTCCTCGCACCTCTCGAGCCGCTCGTGGCGTCGCCCGTCGGGATGCGACGATGAACCCAACGACCTTCAAAGAAAACTTCGACATGGTCGTCGCCAACGTCGAGAGTGTCATCAAGGGCAAGACCGATGTGGTTCGTCTAGCCCTCGTGGCGATGCTCTGCGAGGGCCACATCCTGTTCGAGGACCTTCCCGGCACAGGCAAGTCGATGTTGGCACGAGCGTTGTCGGAATCGATGAACGCATCCACCAGCCGTGTGCAGTGCACGCCGGACATGCTGCCCGGCGACATCACCGGCAGCTCGATCCTCGACCAGAAGGCCGGCGAGTTCCAGTTCCGCCCAGGGCCCGTGTTCTGCAACGTGCTCCTCTCGGACGAGATCAACCGGGCGACGCCGAAGACGCAGTCCGCGCTGCTCGAGGCAATGGGCGAGCGCCGTGTCTCGGCAGACGGTACGACCTACGACCTTCCTCGTCCGTTTCTCGTTCTGGCGACGCAGAACCCGATCGAGCAGGCGGGCACGTTCCCGCTCCCCGAGGCGCAGCTCGACCGGTTCCTGTTCAAGCTGCAGATGGGCTACATGAGCCGTGAGGCCGAGCTCGAGGTCATGTTCGACAACGCCATCCGGCTGTCGGTCGAGGACATCCGGCCCGTCATCGACACCGACGTCGTCACCCAGATGATCAAGTACGCGTCGACCATCTCCGTCGCGCCTGAGGTCGGGATGTACATCGTCGACATCGTCCACGCCACGCGGGCCGACGCCGCAGCCGCCGCCGGCGGATCACCCCGTGCCTCCATCGCGTTGCTGCGGGCTTCTCGCGTGCTCGCCGCCTCCGACGGCCGGGAGCACGTGTTTCCCGACGATGTCCGCGCCGTGCTGCGCCCGGTTCTCGGGCACCGCGTGATCATGAATCCCGACGCCATCCTCCGGGGCGACACGATGGACGCGCTCCTCGAGAGGGTAACTGGCTCGGTCAAGCCGCCGATGTCGGCTCGGGGTCGCTAGTGGCCGTCCGGACCCCCCGCCGGAAGAGCCGCAGCGGTGTCCGCAGCACCGGCGACCGCACGAGCAAGTTCCGTAGCTCGCTCGACCGGCTGAGCGAGCTTCTCAGCCCGACCTCCTTGAAGAGGCGGGCGAAGGCCTTCGAGCAGAGGAGCCCGATCACGCGGTACGGCCAAGCCGCGGTTGTCGCGGCGATCCTCCTGTGGGTGATGGCGCGCGTCGTGGCTGGTACCGCCATGTACCTGTTCGCATACGGCGTCGTGCTCCTCGTCGTCATGGCCTTCGTGATCGCACCCCGCAAGCTGAAGCTCGAGGGCGAACGCGCCGGACTCTTCCCTCGAGCCCAGGAGGGTGACCGCCTCGATGTCGAGGTCAAGCTCCGCGCCAAGAAGCGGGTCTCCACCTTCATCCTCGAAGAACGCGTCCCAGAGCGACTCGGCCGCCCCGTGAAGGTACCGATCACGAAGCTCAGTGCCGGGAGCGAGGTGTCGCACCACTACGGGCTGCGCTGTACCCGCCGCGGTGTCTACGAGGTCGGTCCGTTGGTCGCAGTGGCCGGTGACCCCCTCGGTCTCACCCAGCGCGAGACCATCGTCTCCGAGCCCTTCGAGCTGTTGGTGCACCCGCGGGTTGAGCTCGTCTCCGACCGGCCACTGACGCGTCAGTTCGAAGACCCGCCGATCCGCCCGCCGGTCTCCAAACCGTGGCCCTCCGGGCTCGAGTTCTACGGCATGCGCGAGTACGTCCCAGGTGACGATCTTCGGCGCATCGTCTGGCGGGCGTCCGCCCGCACCGGCACGATCATGGTCCGCGAGGCCGAGCAGGGGATCACCGACAAGATCACGATCATCCTCGACACCGATCGCGGACACCACAGCCGCGATGGCGACGGGCTCTCGGAGTCGTTCGAAGCCGGCATCCGCGTTGCCGCATCGCTCGGAGTGCGCCACCTGCGCGAGGGCTACGAGATCAAGTGCGAGACCAACGGTGGTCGCCTCACGCGCCCCCTCCGCGGTCCAACCTCGCAGCTCCTCTTGCTCGACGCCTTGGCCCGAGTCGAGATGGGCCGAGACGCGCTGTCCGGAGGCATCATGCGGATGTTGGCGAATGGCCAGCGGGACGCCCACAACATCCTCATCACCCCGAAGCTGGCCGATACCGAAGCAGCTCAGCTCAAGCTGCTGCTCAACACCGGCGTCTCCGTCCTCGTCGTGGCCCTTCTTTGGGAGGAGAGCAGTGCCGAGACACTGGGGCGGGCGGCAGCGCTCGGTTGCCAGGTCGTCGGCGTGCACCCGGGGCAGGATCTGTCGACCGCCTTGTACCAGGACATCGGCGCCGGAAACCGGATCTGACATGACCGCCACGATCGATCCAGAAGTCCGAAGCGACGAGGTCCCGCCGCCGCCCGACGGCACCGGTGTCCCTCCTGACCCCGACCCCGCCGCCGAGGCACTCGAGCCTGAGGAGTCAGCGGGATCGCCGCTGCGCGTCGCCATTGCCGTCGCGTTCCCGGTGCTGGCTGCCGCAATCATGGCGGGGGGCGTCTTCAGCGGAGTGGGCGGCCGCATCTATGCCGCCGTCGCCGGCATCTTGGGGGTCCTCCTCGCGCTAGCGCTCCGCCGCCTTCGCAAGCCGGTCGTCTTGAACCTGCTCGCCATCGTCGGCCTGTTCGCCATCGGCGTCCTCCTCGTCCTCCCGGCGGGCATCGGCAGCGTCGGCAGCCTCCGCAACGATGTCGCCTCGGCGGCGGCCTCGGGCAACCTCATTCGGCCGCCGGTTCCGCTCACCCCTGGCTGGCAGGCGATCATCGGTTGGCTGATGGGGATCGTCGGCTTCGCGACGGCGTGGCTCGCCATCGTCGTGCGCCGGCCCTCCCTCGCCCTCCTCCTCCCTCTGCCGGTCGCCGGCTTCGCCGGCATCAGCGTTCCCGACAATGCCCAGGTGCCGAGCGGGCTGGCGGTGCTCGTGCTCTTCGCCGTCGGCCTCGGTCTCCTCGCAAGCTCCCAGGCGACGGGCGAGGGCGACGAGCGCCCACCGCTCTCCTACGAGATCCGCAAGGCCGTCCGATCGATCCCCCTGATTGCCCTCATCGTCGCTGGTCTCTTCGGGCTGTCGAAAGCGGATTTTCTTTTTCCCGACCCCGCCATCGATCCGACACAGGAGCCGCAGAAGCCCAAGACGGTGCCCCTCTCGGAGGTCGAGGACCGGCCGCTCTTCAGCGTCGAATCGTCCATCTCTGGGCCGTGGCGCATCGGGAGCCTCGACGTCTACGACGGCAAGGACTGGCGGCTGCCGCCGTTCGCCGAGAATGCCGTCGCCGACGTGCCCCGCAGTGGCCGCGTCGATACCGACCTCGAGCCCGGCGTGAAGGCCCGGTTCACGATCTCGGGTCTTGGTGGCGCCGTACTGCCGGCGCTGCCGAACAGCGTCGGCATCGTGGCCGAGGGGCCGAAGCTGGCATACGACAGTCGCAACGGCAACATCCGCGTCGCCCAGGGACAGGTACAGGCGGGCCTCGCCTACTCGGTCACCGCCGCCGCCGTTCCGTCCGTTGACGACCTCCGGACTCTCCAAGAACCGGTCCCGGCGGACATTCGGCAGTTCGCCAAGATTCCGATCGATCCGCCCCCCGCTGCGCAGGCACTGATCGACGAGGCCAAGTCGACCCATGACAACAAGTGGGACCAATTCGACTTTCTCCGGACCCACATCCTGGACAACGTGACCTCGAGTGGCGCCGGTGCGCCCAAGAGCGTCAACGCCGAGACGGTGCAGGACATGCTCGGCGGATCGAAGGAGGCCACCCCGTTCGAGATCGTCGCCGCCCAGGCGATGATGGCCCGCTGGATCGGCGTGCCGTCCCGGATCGGCTATGGATTCGACGGCGGCGAGCAGATCGACAACGCACTGCAGGTGCGGCCGAAGAACGGCGCCACCTTTGTGGAGGTGTACTTCCCGCGTTACAAGTGGCTGCCCGTCATCGGGGTTCCCAAGATGGCGAAGCCGACCGTTGGTGGTGAGGCGGGCGAGCAGCAGTTCGACCCCAGCATCCTCCCGAGCGACGACGTGACGGTGCAGCTGTTCCTTCCCGTCCTGGTTCCCCCCGGAAGCGTCGCCGGTGAGCAACTCAAGCGGGTCCTGTTGATCGGCATCCCTCTGCTCCTGTTGCTCCTGTTGCTCTACATCGTGTTCCCGGTGCTCCGGAAGGCGTTCGTTCGGTCCCGCCGCCGCAGCGCCGCCGCGGCCGCCGGCACGCGCGCGCGGGTGGCGTTGGCCTATGCCGAGTGGCGCGACTATGCCGCCGACTTCGGGTTCGCCTACCCGACGGACACCCCGCTGATGTTCCTCGACCGATTCATCGACGACCCCGAGCACAACGAGTTCGGATGGTTGGTCACCCGCGTTCTCTGGGGCGACCTGCAAGACGATTCATCGCCCGAGCTGGCGGCGACCGCCGAGGAGCTGTCGCGAGCGCTCCGGCGCCGCCTCGGCCAAGCGCAGCCCGCCACCGTTCGCGCCGTCGCCGCCGTCTCCCGCGGGTCGCTGCGGCGCCCCTATGCCCCCGACACCGACCTCACCCGCAGAAAGGAGCTCCGAAATGCGAAAGCTGCGTAGCGCTCGCCTCACTGGAGCCGCCCTGTTCACCGTTGCGTCGCTCGGCGCGTGCGTATCGCCGAAGAACCCAGGGGTCGGGATCACCAACCTCCGGTCGGACATCGTCTTCGGTGTCAAGGCCGTTCTCGATTCAGCCGCGCCAGCAGCGCTGTCGGAGGACATTCCGACATCCGAGCAGGCGAGTGCCGATACCGAACTCCCGCCCTCGGCCTTCGCGCCGTCCAAGGGCGCCGCGAATACGACCGACAGCGACAACGGTGGCCGCGAGGCCACGTTCACGCCACAGACGACCACGCCGAGGCCACGCGCGACAGCCCCGACCCCAGTGAAGCGGGAGTGCCCGGACGCCGCCCTCAACGCCTTCCCCGACAAAGCCACGTCGGCGAACCTGCCCGAGAACGTGCTGCCGCTCATGGGCGAGTACCGGTTCAAGAAGGCGGGGACGATCACGCGCAAGACGCTGCCGTTCCCGCTTCAGGTCGAGGGTTTCGAGAAGCGCATCTTTCGCAATCTGAAGGTGCTGGCCAAGACCACAGGTGGGACCAAGTCGCCCACCAACCCCGATGGCTACGGCGCGAAGTTCACCTACGAGGTCGTGCAGCCGAAGATCGACGGCACCGGCACGATCACCACCACCTATCAGGTGCTCACGAACGGACGCGGCGGTGAGGTCTCCATCACCAATCCGACAGGCAACAACATCAACTATCGCGACCCCGAGGCCGGTCTGACGATCAAGAAGATCGAGCGCCGTGACCGTGACGGCGTCCTCGACGGGTCGTTCGAACCCGCCGAAGGGCTGTTGCTGATGCCGCTCGGCGTCCGGCCCGGCGAACGGTTCCAGGCGGCGACCGTCGATCCTCGTACGGGGCAGACGTACCAGCTGTCGGGCCAGATCCTCGAGCCGGCGCGGGTCGACGCCTGCGGCGTGATCACCGAGGGTTGGCTCGTCGAGTCAGATCTCGCCATCAGCGGGGCCGAGGGCGGGACGACGAAACTGAAGTACATCGTTTCGACGAACCTTGGGGGCATCCTCATCTCCGAGAACGTCGACACGACCACGGCTGACGGCTCGAACAAGCTGACGTACAGCATCGGCCAGCTCGCTCCCGACCAGCCTGCTGCTTGATGCCGTCGATACCCCTCCCGCAGAACCAGGCGGTACGCAACGTCCTCTTCGGCGTCCTCATCGCCGTGGCCGGGCTGCTGGTCACCCAAGTGGTGCTGCCGGGCACGCCTGGCGGGGGTCGGGGCACGCCGGCGTACATCTTGTTCACCGGCGTGGTCTACGGGATGGTCAACGCGCTGACGGCGACAGGGATCATCCTGGTCTACCGCACGACGCGCGTCATCAACTTCGCCCAGACCGCCATCGGGGCCGCCGGTGCCGAGCTCATCTTCCAGCTCCTGCTCCTCACGAACTTTCCGTTCCTGCCGGCGCTCCTGCTCGGGCTCGTGCTCGCAGCCTTCACGGGCTTCGCCTTCGAGCTGGTGCTCCGGCGCTTCTTCAACGCGCCTCGCCTCGTCATCACGACGGCGACGATCGCCGGCGCCGGAGCCACGGTCATCCTTCGCGACGCCGTCAACAAGCTGCCGTTCTTCCCGGTGGCCCGGTCGTTCGACCAGGCCTCCGGCTCGGCCGAGCTCCGCAGCGCGCTGCCGTTCCCCGGATTTCGCTTCACGGTCGGCGGATCGAGCTTTCCCTTCGGCCTGCCGGAGGTCATGGCCATCCAGCTGGCGATCGTGGCCATTGTCGCGGTCGCCCTTTTCTTCCGTTATACGCGGGCGGGCGTTGCCGTACGGGCGTTGGCCGAGAACCCTGAGCGGGCGAGCCTCCTCGGTATCAGCACCGGAAACCTCTCTGGCATCGTTTGGACGTTCGCCGGCCTCCTCTCGGGATTGAGCGTCTTCCTCACCGGGGCGCTCGACACGCCCAACGCCGCCGGCGGGGTGGCTCCCGGCGTGCTGCTGCCGGCGCTGGCGGCGGCGACACTCGGACGTTTCCGCAGCCTGCCGCGAACGATTGCCGCCGCCGTGGGCATCGCCATCATCAGCCGGGCCATCGTCTTCAGCTTCCGTGACGACCGGCCGCTCGTCAATGTTGCGCTCTTCCTCGTCGTGGCCGTCGGCCTCCTCCTCCAACGCCGGGCTTTCGGGCGCAGCGAGGACGGCGCCGGTGTGTCGTGGAAGGCCGTCGACGAGCAGCGTCCGATCCCCAAGGAGCTGGAGTCCGTGGGCTCGATCCGCCTCACCCGGCTCGTGCTGATCGCCGTGGGTGTCGTGCTCGTGATCGTCTACCCCTTCCTCGTCTCCACCGGTCCCATCAACCTCGGGGGTGTCGTTGCCCTCAGCACGATTCTCGCCCTGTCGATGGTCGTGCTAACGGGCTGGGCGGGACAGGTCAGCCTCGGCCAATGGGGCTTTGCCTCCATCGGCGCCGTTGCCGGCGGTGCGTTGATGGAGCGAGTCGGGTTGCCCTTCTTCATCGCCATACCGCTCGCAACCGCGGCCAGCGCCGGCTTCGCCGTGGTGGTAGGCATTCCCGCGCTGCGGATCAAGGGCCTCTTCCTCGCCGTGACGACGTTCATGTTCGCGTATGCCATCAACGGCGTGCTGTTCAACCGACGGTACTTCGGCTGGTTGCTCCCGAACGAGGTCAACCGGCCGTCGCTGTTGCTCCTCGACTTCGAGGACGAGCGCACCATGTACTTCCTGTGCGTCGGCGCCCTCGCCTTGGTCCTCATCATCATGCGCAACCTGCGGCGCAGTCGCTTCGGTCGCACGATCATCGCCATCCGGGACAATGAGCCCAATGTGCAGTCGTTCGGCGTGGGGCTCGTCAAGACCAAGCTCCTGGCGTTCGCCGTCTCGGGTGGCATGGCCGGATTCGCCGGCGCCATCTACGGCATCCAGCAGCGCGGCCTGTCGCCAGAGTCGTTCTCCGCAACCAAGAGCCTCGAGCTCTTCCTGCTCGTGATCGTCGGCGGCGTCAGCTCGGCCGGCGGCGCCCTCCTCGGATCGGGCGTCTTCAGCGTCACCGACTACTTCTTCCCGACGAACATCATCGTCCAGTTCTTCAAGCCCTTCCTGGTCTTCCTCATTCTCTTCTCGGTGCCCGGCGGCCTCATCGCCATCGTGACGTCCGTCCGTGACGCCGCGCTGCGGATCGTGGCTCAGCGCCGGCAGATCGTCGTGCCCAGCCTGTTCGCCGACTTCGATCCCGACGCGCTGGCCCGCCGGCTGATCCCGCTCGCCGAAGCCTCGCAGGACTCGGGGCTCAACGCCCTGCCCCTCGAACAGCGTTTCGCCCTCGAGTCCGAGCTGTACCAAGGCCGCGGGCAACGCTTCATGGAGAAGTTGGAGGCACCGAAGGTGAACCGAGACACCGCAGCCATCGGCGCCGCCGCCGCCAGGGCTACCGAGGACGCAGCCGCCCTTCCGGCGCTCGAGGCGCCCTCCGACGAGCCCGTGGGAGCAGGCTCGTGAGCCGCAGAGCGAAAGAGCTGGAAGCGGGGCCGCCGATCGAGGGGCCGGGCGGCGACGGGCTCGACGACCTCCACAAGGCACACGAGCGGGCCGCCGAGGTCGTGCACGACGAACCGCTGCCCGTGCGCAACGGCGTCTGGGAAAACATCAAGGGCGTCCTCCGCGACGCTCGAAACTGGAGCGAGCTCCGGCGCAGCCCCTACGGCTTGCGCCCGGTACTCATCCTGGCGACGACGGTGTTCTTCCTCGAGCTCAACGGTGCCGTGCTCGGCCTCGCCGGCCCCGACATCATCCAAGAGCTGGGGATCTCCCTCGAGACGATCTTCCGCTTCTCTGGCTTCGTCGGATTCGTCTCCATCTTCGGTGTCATCGGCATCGCCTACTACGCCGACCGGCGGGCCCGGCTGCCGATGTTCGGCGTCGGGGTGATCCTGGGCGGCGTCATCGGCGCGTTCCAGGCCCGCGCCCGATCCGCCCTCTCCCTGGGAATCCCCAGCACGGGGCAGGATGTGGCCCTGACGGTTGCGGGGACGCCTGTCACCTCCCTGCTGGCCGACTACTACCCGCCCGAGAGCCGCGGGAAGGTCTTTGCCATCCTCGGGCTGTTCAGCACCGCCGGCGGCGTCATCGTCCCGCTCGCTGTTTCGCGGCTCATCAAGCTCTTCGGTTGGCGCAGCACCTACGTGGCCCTGTCGGTACCGGTGGTGCTCGTCGGGCTCTACGCCCTCGTACGGATGCGCGAGCCCGTGCGCGGTTATTTCGAGCGGCGCGCCCTCGGCGCCACAGAGGACGAGGCGACAATCGTCGACGAGCCGCCGTCGTTTGGCGAGGCGTCCCGGACGATCTTCGGGATTCGGACGTTGCGCCGGTTGTTCTTGGCCAACATCTTCGACTCGGCTGCCCAGCGGATCTACGGCTTGGCGTCCGTCTTCTACTTCTTCCAGGAGTACGGCCTCGACGTCGAGGAGCGTGGCCTCCTCATCGCCGGGTTCGGCCTCGCCGCCCTGCCCGCGACCTACATCGGCGGCGGCCTGACGGACACCTTCAACCGGCGCCGCCCGTCTCAGGTGCTGACCCTCTTCGGCGCCGCCAGCCTCGTCACCGCTCTCGGAACGCTCGTTCTCCCGACGTCGCCGCCGCTCTGGGTCATCTTCATCAGCGGCGCGACCATCTCGTTTGGCTCGCTGCTCATCGGCCCGGCGACCGGTGCCCTGTTCGTGAACATCACACCGGCATCCGTCCGCACGCTCGGCGGCGCCGTCCGGAACATGTCAGCGCTCCCAGGAACGCTGTTCGCAGTGCCTCTGGCCGGCATCATCATCTCCCGCTACGGCCTGCGCACCGCACTGCTCTTGCCCTTCCCCCTGTTCGTCATCGGGGCCATCATCAAGTTCTCCGCCGCCGGCCTGTACGAGTTCGACGTCCGTTCAGCCTTCGCATCCACATTGGCCCGGAACGAGTGGGCGAAGGCAAAGGCCGAGGGGCGCGGCAAGCTGCTGGTGTGCCGCGACGTCGACGTTGCGTACAGCGGCGTGCAGGTGCTCTTCGGGGTCGACTTCGACGTCGAAGAGGGACAGATCATCGCCCTGTTGGGTACGAACGGCGCCGGCAAGTCGACCCTGCTCCGGGCCATCTCGGGCACCACGGCTGCCTCCAGCGGAGCCATTGTCTTCGACGGCCGCGACATCTCCTTCATGCCCCCGCACGAGACGGCCCAACGGGGCATCGTCTTCATGCCCGGCGGCCGCGGCGTCTTCCCTGGGCTCTCCGTTCGCGAGAACCTGCTCCTCGGGAACTGGATGAACAGCGATGGTGACGACGTCACCGAGCGTCTCCAGCAGGTGTTCGAGATCTTCCCCGCACTGACGGCACGTGTCGACAGCCTCGCCGGCACGCTCTCGGGCGGTGAGCAGCAGCAGCTGTCGCTGGCGCAGGCGTTCCTGTGCAAGCCCCGCCTGTTGATGATCGACGAACTCTCCCTGGGCCTCAGCCCCGTCGTCGTAGGCGAGTTGATCGAGGTCGTGCGCCGCATCCACGCCACGGGCGTCACCGTGATCGTGGTCGAGCAATCGGTCAACGTCGCCCTCACCCTGGCGGAGAAAGCCATCTTCATGGAAAAGGGCGAGGTGAAGTTCTTCGGCCCGACGGCAGAGCTCTTGGCCCGTCCGGACATCCTCCGCGCCGTGTACGTCAAGGGCACGGGCGCACTTACCGACGGTGCGCCGGCCGGCGCCCAGCGTTCGGAACGCCAATCCCGCCAACTCGAGCTCGGGGAGGCCCGAGCAATCCTGTCGGTGGAGGGGATCACCAAGCGCTTCGGCGGCATCACCGCCCTCGAGGACGTGAGCCTGGCACTCCGGGAAGGCGAGGTCCTCGGTCTCATCGGCCCGAACGGCTCGGGCAAGACCACCCTCTTCGAGATCATCTCGGGCTTCCAGACGCCCGATGAAGGGACGGTCAACTACGAAGGCGTTGACATCACCAATCTCTCGCCGGAGGAGCGGGCACGGCGTCGCCTCGTGCGGCGATTCCAAGATGCCCGTCTCTTCCCTTCCCTGACGGTCTTCGAGGCGCTGCTCGTGTCGCTCGAGCAGAAGCTCGAGGTCCGGTCGACGTTGCTGAACGGCCTCGGGCTCCCGCAGGCCCGGCGCGCCGAGCGTCGGGTCCGGGTGCGGGCGGAACGCCTCATCGAGCTCCTGGAGCTCGGGTCGTACCGCGACAAGTTCGTTCGCGAGCTGTCGACGGGCCTCCGCCGCGTGGTCGACCTCGCGTGCGTGCTGGCGACCGAGCCGAAGGTGCTCCTGCTCGACGAGCCGTCCTCGGGTATCGCCCAATCCGAGGCAGAGGGCCTTGCGCCACTGCTGTCCCGGGTTCGGTTCGAGACCGGCTGCAGCATCCTCATCGTCGAGCACGACATGCCGCTGATCTCCTCGGTGGCCGACGAGCTGGTGGCCCTCGAGCTCGGGAGGGTCCTCGTCCGGGGGACGCCAGAGGAAGTCCTGAACAACGAGCGCGTCATCGAGGCGTACCTCGGCGGCAGCGAAGCCGCCGTCAACCGGTCAGGGAGCATCAAATGAGCAGAGCCCGCATCCTCATCACCGTCGTCGTCGCTCTGTCGGCGGCGCTCAGCGCCTGCGGTGAGAAGAACAAGGTCGGCAATGGCGCGCTCCTCGACTTCAAGGACCAGGCCCAGGGCCGGCTCGGGGCCACGACTACGACCGCGCCCGTCGAGACCACGATCGCCGCCGCTGGCGGCAAGGCCGGGGTCGGCCAAGTGACGACGACCACCGTGGCGCCGACGACGACGCAGGCGCCGGCGCTGGCGGCAACGACCACCACGACAGCCGCCCCGACGACGACGACGACAGCGCGCCAAGCACCGGTGACGGAGATCAGCATCAACAGCGACGGTGGTTCCTCGCAGTTCGATCCATCGCAGGCGGCCGCCTTCGTGGGTGGCATATTCCGGTGGACCAACCGTGACTCCGTCCCCCGCTCGGTCGAAGCCGACGACGGCTCGTTCCGCTCGCCGATGCTTGGTCCAGGAGAGAGCTTCGACTTCAAGGCGGCGAAGGTTGGCACCGTGAACTACCACGACGGGACTCGGCCGTACGCAGTCGCTGCCATCCAGGTCGTCGCGAGATGATCGGCGACCGCTCGCGCCTTCTCCCCGCCGCTGTCCTCGCAGCCATCGTCCTAGCCACGGCGGCGTGCGGCAACGGCGAGGACGCCCTTGCAGAGGCGACTCCTGCGAAGAGCATCCGTCAACTCGACGCCAGCTTCCTGCCGGGTGAGCTCCTTGGGTTGCCGGTTGCCCAGGAGGATCAGGCGGCGGCCCTGGCGACGGCCGAACGGTCCTACGTCGATGCGGTGGGCCTCTACAGCCTCCGCAGCGACGAGCTCCTGCAAGCGACTCTGCAGGTGAGCAGATTCAACGAGAATGCCGACTACAGCAGCGGCAGCTTCCGGCGATCGCTGCTGGCGCAGATCGGTGGCAGTCGCCCCAAGGCGGTGCGGATGGGGAAGCAGACGGTGTACCTCACCAGCGGGACGAAGCAGCGGATCTCGATCTGGTTCAAGGAAAAGTATCTCTTCGTTCTCAGCACCAGGGACGAGTACCCCTACCCTCGGACGCTTCTCCGCGAAGCGCTGGAGATCGCACCGTGAGGCGCAGTCGCGCGGTGGCCCTTGCGACGGCGCTGGCGCTCATTGTCGCTGGCGTGGGCGCTTGCGGGAAGCCAGACGACGTCGCCGCGGACGAACTGCGTCGCGCCATGAACAAGACGGCTCGGCTCGCCCGGCAGTTCAACTACCAGGAGGCGACATCCGACGAGAAGTTCGAGGTGCGCGGCATCATCGAGGACGACTTTCGGTACAAGGCGCGGCTCCTCATCAATGGGTCCGCGGCGCTCGACGAGGTGGTGTCGGACGACGCACTGGTGGCGCGGTCCAGCGATCCGAGTCAGATCGGGCGGTTCATCGACTCCGGCCGCCTCGCCGAGGCCGCGCCTCCCGCCCGCAAGGCGGCTGAGACCGCCGTCGCTGCGCTGACGGCGCAGCAATGGGTCGCCGACGACGGTGGGGCCCCGGCGCTGCTTGCGGCGGCCACCGACCGCCGCAAGGTCGGCGACGACCCGATCTACGACTCGCTGACGGTGTTCCGGTACATCGAGCAGGTGCTGATCGGCCAAGGCGTCCGCCGGTACAACAAGAACAGCCTCGAATACCGGCCGAAGGAGGATCCCTTTCCGCGGCCGCCCGAGAACTCCGACGTCATCCGGTACGACTTCATCCGCAACAAGGTGCCGCGCCCGACCGACGGCGGCGGCGCCAACCAGGTGGTGCCCAGGAGCGGCAGCTTCCGCAAGATGTCTGTCTATGTGAAGGACGGGTTGGTCTACGAGGTGCGTGAGGACGTCGACGTGGCCAGCCGGCTGGCCGACCTCCAGCGGAACTACGACATCGACCTGACGAAACCCGGGCTGACGGAGGCGGACGCGATCAAGACGGCGATCGAGGCCATCAACGCCGTGCTCGGGGGGCAGGGCGGGGACCCCATCCGGGTTCGGAAGATGACGCTGCAGCTCCGCGAGATCGGCAAGGTCCAGAAGGTCGAGCTTCCGCCCGTGGAGTACGTCAAGGCCGACCTGTCGGTGCTCCGCAACCGCGGACGTGCCGCCGCCCGGCCGACCGCCCCGGCGACGGGCGCCACGACGCCTACCACTTCTCCACCGGGCTGATCCGCTTGCGGCGCTGCTGCCTCCTTGTTCTCGTCGCCGTCCTCTTGGCCGGCGGATGCTCGAAGGAGGCGCCGCCAGGCGTCGTCCTCGACGGTCGCCCACGCCTGCCCGACGACGAGGGCGTCGTTGTCGCCGTCTCCCGCACCTCGATCACCCTCGAGGGCGGACGTCCGTACCGGATCAGCCGGAAGCTACAGAGCTTCTCCTCAGCCACCCTGGAAGCCGTGCCCCTGCTCCAGCGCAAAGACCAGTACGTCCAGCTCGGGTTGCGGGGTGACACCGTCGTTTGGCTCGCGTCGATCAGCGCGGTCGTCGGACGGGACAGTCCTACGGCCTTGCACATCGGCACGCTGAAATCGGTCGACCGCAAGCAGCGCAATCTGGTCTTCGAGGACGGAACCGTGCTCCGCCTCGCCGACGATGTCGTCTTTCCGCCCGTGGGGCGAAAGACGACCGCCGAGATCAATCCCGCCCTGCGGCGGGTCCGAAGCCTGACGGTGGCTCCTGGGTGATTGGTGCCTGGCGCTAGTTCGCCGTCAACCGAATAGTCACCCTCACGGGTCCCTCCGGTGACTCCTTCGCCCGTGCCCGCACGTGGAAGTGGAGGCCGTCGGTTGTGGTCGCCGTGAAATCTTCGCTGCGGAGGTTTCGGGGGCGATCGTCGACGGTGATCATGCCGCGCCTGAGCAACTCGAGACTGACGCGGCTGACAGCAGCGAAGG
>JBKJLN010000223.1:0-3247 GCA_046596935.1 Acidimicrobiales bacterium | reverse complement strand
CTCGGTCTTGTAGATGAGGTCGGCCTGGTCGGCACGCACGAGCGGGCGGTTCGGCGGGATGGGCACGACCGGCAGCCCGTAGGTGTTGGCGAACTCCGAGGCCTCGGTCTCGGCCGTTCCCGTCATGCCCGACAACTTCTCGTACATGCGGAAGTAGTTCTGCAGCGTGACCGTCGCCTGGGTCACATTCTCCTGCTCGACCGGCACCCGCTCCTTGGCCTCGACGGCCTGGTGCAGGCCTTCCGACCAGCGCCGGCCCTCGAGAATCCGCCCGGTGAATTCGTCGACGATCTTCACCTTGCGGTCCTGGACGATGTACTCCTTGTCGCGCTTGTAGAGCTCTTTGGCCCGCAGGGACTGCTGCAACTGGTGGACGTAGTTGAGCTGCACGAGGTCGTAGAGGTTCTCGATGCCGAGCATCTTCTCGACGGCCTCGATGCCGTCCTCGGTCGGTGCGACCATGCGCTTCTCCTCGTCGACTTCGTAGTGCTCGTCACGACGGAGGGACCGAGCGATGCCGGCGAACTGGACGTAGAGCTTGGCCGCCTCGGTGGCACTGCCCGAGATGATGAGTGGCGTGCGGGCTTCGTCGATGAGGATCGAGTCGACTTCGTCGACGATGGCGAAGACGTGGCCGCGCTGGCGCATGTGGTCGCGCGACTTGGCCAGGTTGTCGAAGAGATAGTCGAACCCGAACTCCTGGTTCGTTCCGTAGGTGATGTCACAGGCGTAAGCCGCCTGCTTCGTCGCCACGTCATGGCGGACGTCGGGGGTCACGACACCGACGGTCAGGCCGAGCCACGTGTAGATACGGCCCATCCACTCCGCGTGGAACTTGGCCAGGTAGTCGTTGACCGTGACGAGATGGACGCCTCGACCGGTGAGGCCGTTCAGGTAGACCGGCAAGGTCGAGACCAACGTCTTGCCCTCGCCCGTCTTCATCTCGGCGATCCAGCCGAAGTGCAAGGCGGCGCCGCCCATGAGCTGGACGGGGAAGTGACGCTGGCCGATGACCCGCTTGGCCGCTTCACGGACGACGGCGAAGGCCTCGACCAGGAAGTCGTTGAGGACGTCGGCCTCTTCCTCGCCGTCGGCCACCCGGCGGGCCAGCTCCTCGCGGAACTCGACCGTCTTGTGCTGGAGGGCCTCGTCGCTCAGCGCCTCCATTTCGGGCTCGAGGGCTTCGATCTCGGGCACGATGTCCTGGAGGGCGCGGACCTTTTTGCCTTCACCGGCGCGCAGGATCTTGGAGAAGACGCTCACTCGGTGAGTCTACCTAGGGGGTCGGGACCGCCCTCTTCGGGTGGGGGCTCAGCTGTCCGGTTCGTTGATGTCGAGGAGCCGCTCGCGGACGGCGTAGATGACGGCCTCCATCCGGGAGTGCAGGTGGAGCTTCTCGAGGATGTTGCGGACGTGGTTCTTGACCGTGTTCTCGGAGATGTAGAGATCGTCGGCGATGTCACGGTTGCTCATGCCCTTGGCCACGAGTTTCAGGACCTCGAGCTCTCGGGTCGTGAGCGTCGGGCTCGGGTACTGGTGCTTCTCGTTCACCCGTCGTTCGAGCGCCACGAACTCCGTCAGCAGCTTCGAAGCCATCGACGGGCTGATGAGGGTCTGACCCTGGACGACGGCTCGTACGGAGTCGGCGACTTCCTCGACGCTGACCTCCTTGAGCAGGTAGCCGCTGGCGCCGGCCTTGATGGCCTCGAACAGATCCTGGTCTTCGTCGGAAACCGTGAGCATGAGGATCTTGGTGGACGGAACCCGGTCGTGGATGGCCCGTGCCGCCTCGATGCCGTTCACCCTGGGCATCCGAACGTCCATCAGGACGACATCCGGCGCGAATTCCTCGGCCTTGGTGATGGCCTCTTCGCCGTCCTCGGCCTCGGCGACGACCTCGATGCCTTCCTCGGTGTGGAGTACGACATTGAGGCCACGGCGGAACAGCGGCTGGTCGTCCGCGATCATCACGCGGATCACCCCCGTGCCCTCTGCGGATTCGTCAGCCACTCTGGTCCCCTCTCACCTGCGCACATTGCGGACTAGCCCGTCTGGACCGTCCGTTCTGCCCATGTATTCGTCGGCAGGCGGGCCCACCTTGACCAGTCTTTCCCCGCAGAAAGACCATTTTGCGGGGCCGGCGAGCCGACCCGACAACGGCGGGCGAAGTGTAGTTATGGTTCCGGGCCGCCCCGGGGACCTGGTTCTCCTAGCGATAGGAAAGGGCCAGGAGCTGCGTGGCGATCTCCCGCACGACCATCGGCTCGTCGAAGGCCCGCTGGCGGGCGTGCTGTCGGGCGACCTCGACCCGGTCGAGGCCGATCGACCTGGAACCTGGCCAGGCCTGGGGCTCGAGAAGACCAGTGGGAAGGGCGACGTGTCCGTTGCGTTTGGCGGCGGGCATCATGTCTTTAGGGGTCGACGGATGCGGTCGAATTCTTGAGCAATGTCGTGGCCGCAGTGACCACGATCACGGTTCGGACCCCGCCGCCTCGAAGGGCCGAGGCGCCGGCGGACGCCGTGGCCCCCGTCGTCATGACATCGTCGACGAGAAGCACTCCCGGAGGAAGTGCTCGACCGGTGGCGACGAAGCCGGGGCCTCGCTGGCGTTCGCAGCGGCTCCGCCCTGTCTGCGGCGGACCCGGCAGACGAACCAAGAGCCGCCGGCACGGGAGGTCGAGTTGGCGGGCCATTGCCCTCGCCAGGAGTTCAGCCTGGTCGTATCCACGCGCCCGACGCCGAGCCCCCGACGTCGGCGCCCAGGTGACCGTGTCGATTCCCGCCTCCTCGACCGCATTCCGGGCAAGGTCAGCCATGCCGCAGGCAAGCCAGATCAGGGCGCCACGTTCGTTGCGGTACTTGAGGCGGACGAGCATCGCCCGGGCCGGGCCCTCGTAGGCCAACAACGATCGACAGTGATCGACGTGCGCCGGTGGCGGCAGCGGTGGTGCAGGTCGGAGCCCTCGCCAGCAGGTGGCGCACAGGGCTGCGGTGCCACGGCCGCAGATTGCGCATTGGGCCCCGAACGTGACGCCCAGCAGTGCCGCCATCCAGGCCGACGCCTTCGCCATCACCCCAGCCGTGTGTCCGCCACCCATGATCTGACCGTACGACGGGGGTGAGACGGCAACGGAGAGACGGCAACGGAGTGACGACAACGCGCCGTTAGCCTGCGTCGATGCTCGGTGCGCGGAGGAACGACGAGCATCGACGCAGGCTAACGGCGCGTTGTCGTCACTCCGTTGCC
>JBKJLN010000024.1:0-2818 GCA_046596935.1 Acidimicrobiales bacterium | reverse complement strand
AACGCAGCGCGCTACCAAACTGCGCCACACCCCGGGTGTGGAACGACAGACACTAGGTCAGCCGGCGGCGGCCGACTCCGCTGGCTTGTACGACGCGTCCTCGAAGGTGCCGCCGTCGAGGATGGCGGTGATGGCTCGTCGCAGGCGGATCGGGTCGAGAGGCTTCACCAGGAAGCCGTCGGCCTCGGATCGGCGGGCCAGAAAGACGTCAGGACGACGATCGACGAGCAGCAGGATCGGAACGTGGTCCATCCGCCCGCCACTCTCCTCGAGGCGCAGTTCCAACGTGATCGCCATTCCCCCCATGCTGCCGATCTGGAAGTCGCAGACCAGCAGGTCAGGGGTGCGATCGAGCACCGCGGCGACGACCAGAGGACCGGACGTGACCTCGCGAACGGTGTAGTCGCGAGCGCCCAGCACGGCCCGCACTTCGTTCCGCACGTTCACGGAATCGCTGGCGATGAGCACGTCGGAAGGTGTGGCCACGAGGTTCGAAGGCTACCCAGAGGTGGGTACTACTCTCCAAACGCTGTGACGTGGGCGGTTCGTCCTTTTTCGAGTCGCCGACGCCGCAGTATCTACCAGGAGGACATGTGCTCGACATCCAGCTCGAGAACGGCGACGGGTACGTCATCTGTCGGCCCGTGGGTGAGCTCGACGCCTTCACCGTCAGTCAATTTCGCCAGTCGTTGGCAGAACTCGCATCCAATCCCCGCATCCTCATCGACATGTCGGGGGTGCCCTTCGTCGACTCTGCCGGACTGGGAGCGCTGATCGGCGGGATCCGGCGCGCCCGGGAGCTGGGCGGCGACGTCGCCGTGGCCTGCAACCGCCCGACGCTCACGCGGCTGCTCCACACGACGGGGTTCGATCGCATCGTCACGGTGACCGAGACGGTCGAGGAGGCCGCGGCTGCGCTGTTGGAGCCGTCACCCGAACCGAGCTGACCCAACCGTCGGGCGGTGGTCAGACGGGAGCCTGCACCTGCAGGCGAGTGGCATGGGCCTCGGGCTGGCTGTCCCAGAGATCATCGATGAGGTCGTCGCGCTGCGATCGGAGGGACGAGTCGTCCCAACGGTTCGTCTGTTGCAGCGGGTCGTCGACGAGGTCGTAGAGCTCGCCCTCGCTGCCGTCGTGCACGGTGCCAGGGCGGTAGGCCGTGCAGACCCAGTTGTCGCGCGTGATGGTGCGGAGGTGGACGTCGACCCCGAACAGTTCGCTGTCCCATTCGGTGAGCACACGCTCGGGTCCTGACATGTCATCCCGGGGAAGCACCTGGCCTTGCATCCAGTGCGGCGTCGCGACACCGGCGATGGAGCAGAACGTTGGTGCCAGGTCGACGAGGCCGACGGGCGTCTTCACGGTCGCTGCGGCGACGGCGGCATTGGGAGCAGGGCGCCAGATGAGAGGGAGCCGCATCAACGCATCGACGTGATACGGGCCCTTGAACATCAGTCCGAAGTCGCCCTGCAGCTCGCCATGGTCGGTCGTGAACACCACGTCGACATCGTCGGTCCAACCGCGCGCCGCGATGGCCGCCATCACACGCCCGAGCGCCTCGTCGATGAGCTCGCACTCGACAGCGTTGCGGGCGTTGACCTCGCGCACCTGGTCTGCCGTCATCGTCGCCGGAACCCACTTCGCCGGAGCTTCGTAGTTCGAGACGAGCGTGCCGTCGTACCAGAGCCGCCAGTGCCGTGGCTTGGCGTCGAGGATGGCTTCCCTTTCGGCCGCCTTCTCCGGATACCCAGCCGGCAACGGCACCTCGCGCCAATCGATGCGACCGACCTCCGACTCGGGCGGATCCCACGGATGGTGTGGGTCGGGAAAACTCATCCAGCAGAACCAGTCGTCGTCGGAATCGAGGCCGTCGAGCCAGCCGATCGTCCGATCCGCGACCCAGTCGGTGTGGTACCACTCCTTGGGCACATTGTTCACGTGCACCTGCGCCGCCCCGGTATCGCCACCGCCGGCCGAGTTCACCTGCAGGTCACGGTCGACGGCGGCGTAGAACATACCGAGGGCCTCGGGGTGTTCGGCCTGCATCCAACGGGCGTAGTGCAACATGCCAGCGACGCCGTGGGTCGCGAACTCGAGGTGCTCGAAGCCCCGGTGCGTGCCGTTGGGAGGAACCGTGCCGATGCGAGCCATCTGGTTCTCGGTGAAGCGTTGGAACGGATCGAAGTATGGCTCGAAGTGGGCCTTCCCGATCAAGGCCGTGCGGTAGCCGGCATCGTGGAGGACGGCGGCAACGGACGGTGCATCGACGGGCAGCGGCACCCCATTCATCCACACGCCGTGGGTGGTGGGGTGCTGGCCGGTGAGGATCGTGGATCGAGATGGCATGCACACGACCGACTGGGGGATGGCCCGCTCGTAGCGGACACCGGTGGCGGCGAGGCCGTCGATGACCGGCGTGCGGGCCAACGTTCCGCCGTTGCATCCGAGGGTGTCGTAGCGCTGCTGATCGGTCGTGACCAGCAGAATCTTCCGTCCCATCAGTCGGTTCCTTCCATCATCTTGCGGAGATTCTCGAGGGCGTTGCCGGCGGCGCCTGCGATTACGAGCGCCATGGTCGCCGGACGGGCGTCGGCGGCGTAGACCACGAGGGATGTTCCGTCCTCGAGGTCGAGTACATCGAGCGTCGACAGGTGCTCCTGGAACATCGGTGCGGTGATGCGGTATTGGAATCGGCGCTGCAGCGGGTCATTGGTGACGATCTCTTCGGGCATGGGCATCCCGCTGCCCGTCACGATTGTTCGGGTCGCTCCCTCCACGGTGGCCGACGTGATGCCGGGGAACCACTCGGCCAGACGCG
>JBKJLN010000112.1:0-7506 GCA_046596935.1 Acidimicrobiales bacterium | reverse complement strand
CTGCCTCACGGTCGACGCGTTCGGGGGACGACCCCGGAAGCATCGAGTACTCGGCCGTCACCCAACCCTTGCCCTTGCCCCGCATCCACGGCGGAACCTTGGCATCGACCGATGCGGTGCACAGCACTCGGGTGCGGCCCATCTCGACGAGGACCGATCCGGCCGCGAACTCCGTGAAGTCGCGCGTGAACGCGAGCGTCCGGAGCTCGTTGGGGTTGCGTCCGTCGGAACGAGTATCGCCGCTCATACCTCGTAGACCTCGTGGAGGACAGCGACATCGACGGCCCGCCCGAATGCGGCTTCGGCCTCGGCCTTGGCGGCGGCGGGATCCAGCCCCGGCTGCAGGTGGGTGAGGAGCAGTCGTCCCACCTCGGCTCGGCGAGCGGAGTGCCCGGCCTGGCGTACACTCATGTGGCCTGCCATCCCTTCGTCGTTCTTCAGGTAGGTCGCCTCGCACAGTGCGAGGTCGAGTCCGGCGCCGAGAGCCGACAGCGGCCAGGCGGGTCCGGAGTCGGCAGAGTACCCGAGGCTCCTGCTGTCTCCGTCGACGCGCACACCCACCGTCTCCGGGCCGTGATCGGTGCGCGAGAACGTGAGCGTCACGTCCCCGATGACCTCCCGACTCCCATCACCCACGATGTGCCAGTCGAGGGGAGGCCCATCGTGATAGGCCTTCGTCCGTACGCTCCTGGGGGCGTAGACCGGAACGGACGTCCGGCGGAGGTAGTACTTGCAGGCGACGTAGAACCCGGACAGGTCGGCGCAGTGGTCGGGGTGCTCGTGACTGAGCACGACGGCGTCGACGGCGTCGAGGGGCACGTGTCGCTGGAGGTTGGCCAGCGTGCCGCTGCCGGCGTCGAGCCACACCGTCGTCGACGCCGACCGCACCAGGTAGCCACTGCACGCCTGGCCGGCCGCGGGATAGCTGCCGGCGCAGCCGAGGATCGTGAGTGTCAACCCCACGCGTGTTCCTCGACATGGCCGATCTCGGGTCCGAGGAGACGCGAACCGAGATCGTGGAACCATCCGGCGTCCCCGGAGGAGATGAACCGGTGGCCCTTGCTCGGGGTGCGGCGAACGAGCCCCGTCTCCTCGAGCAGGTTGGCGACCTCGAACGCCGTCTCCTCGGCCGACGACACGAGCACGACCTCGCGCCCCATGACGTTCCCGATCGTTCGCGCCAAGTAGGGGTAGTGGGTGCATCCGAGGAGCAGGGTGTCGATGCCCGCTTGGCGGACCGGGTCGAGCAGACGCTCGGCCAGCACGTGCACCTGCTCGCTGTCGGTTTCTCCCCGCTCGACGAATTCCACGAAGCCGGGGCAGGCCGAGCACGTCAGCTCCACGTTGGCCCGATGACCGCGCACCGCCCGCTGATACGCCCCCGACGCGATCGTGCCGACGGTACCGATGACGCCGATGCGGTTGTTCGTCGTCACGGCGATGGCGGATCGCACGCCGGGATAGATCACCCCGACGACGGGCACGTCGAACTCGAACTGCAACAGTTCGAGCGCCGCCGCCGACGCCGTGTTGCAAGCGACGACCACGAGCTTGACGTCGCACGCACGGACGAGGTGCTCGGTGATCTGGCGGGCGAAGTCGCGCACCTCCTCGAGGGGCCGCGGGCCGTACGGGTAGCGCCCGGTGTCTCCGAAATAGACGACGTCTTCCCCCGGCAGGAGATCGATGAGTGCTCTCGCCACCGTGAGACCACCGAAGCCGCTGTCGAACACGCCGATGGCCCGGTCGTCCATGCATGGCTCCTAAGGAACGACGAGGGGATTTCGCCCGCCATCGTTCGACCTGAGGAGTACGTGCCATTCGAGGGTTAGGCGAAATCCCCTCGTCGTTCCAGACGGAGCCATGGGCACAACGGTAGCGGCGGGCCTACAGGCGCCTTCATCTCATACGAGAAGATCGCCGGTGATGTCGCCGAGGCGGGCGCAGCCACAGAGCGCCATGGCGAGTTCGAACTCGGCCACCAATTCGCGCAGCACCGACGTCACTCCCCCCTCGCCGCCCACCGCCAATCCCCAAAGCACCGGCCGCCCGACGAGGACGGCTCGGGCCCCGAGGGCCAACGCCTTGAGCACGTCCGTGCCGTGGCGGATGCCACCGTCGACGTAGACCTCGGCGCGCCCGCCGACGGCGGCGACGACCTCGGGAAGCGCCTCGCACCCGCTGACGGCCCCGTCGAGCTGGCGGCCCCCGTGATTGGAGACGACGATGCCGGCGGCGCCGGCATCGACGCAGGCCACGGCATCGTCGTCGCGCAACACGCCCTTGACGACCACGGGGACGCCGGCAAGTTCCGCCAACCACCCGATGTCGTCGAACGTCAGCGCCGCATCCTGATCGGCCAGGTTGCCGGGCCGGTCGAGCGATTCGACGGTTCCGAGATGCGCCGGCAGGACGAAGTGGTTGCGCACGTCGCGAAGCCGCCGGCCGAGGCGGGGAACATCGGCCGTGAGCACCACCGCGGTCGCGCCCGCGGCAACGGCGCGATGGGTGAGCTCGACCGTCAACTCCCGGTCGCGCACGACGTAGACCTGGTACCAGAAGGGTGTACCGGCGAGTGCCGCCGCAACCTGCTCGACGGACGTGGTCGATCGCGTCGACAGCACGTAGTGGGCTCCTGCGGCGGCCGCGCCTCTCGCCGTGGCCGGCTCGCCCTCGGGATTGGCCAGACGGTGGAATGCCGTCGGAGCCACGACCACCGGGTGGGCAACGGCGTGGCCCAGGAGTGTCGTGGTGGTGTCGACCGTCGACACGTCGCGTAGGACACGGGGACGCAGCCGCACCGCCGGCCAACTGGCGAGGTTGGCCGAAAGCGTCTGTTCGGCATCGGCGCCACCTGCGAAGTAGTCGAACACCTCGGGCGGAAGGACGGTCCGAGCCGCAGCTTCGAGGTCGTCGGCCCCGGGCATCGCCATGCGCGGTCACGATAGAGGCATGTCGAATGAAGTCGTAGGGCTGCTCCAGCAGCTGATCCGCAATCAGTGCGTCAACGACGGCACGTCCGAGAGTGGGAACGAGACCCGGAACGCCGAGACGCTGCGGGCCTTTCTCACCGAAGGGGCCTCACCCGACGAGGAGTTGATCGAGCCGATAGCTGGGCGGGGCTCGCTTATCGCCCGCATCGAAGGCTCTGACCCCGAGGCCCCCTCGCTCTGCCTCATGGGCCACACCGACGTCGTGCCCGCCAATCCCGATACGTGGAAACACGATCCCTTCGGCGGCGAACTCGTCGCCAATGACGATGGTTTCAGCGAGGTGTGGGGGCGGGGCGCAGTCGACATGTTGAACCAGACGGCTTCGATGGCTGTGGCCTTCCGGAACCTCTGCCGTTCGGGGTTCCGACCCCGCGGCACACTCGTCTACCTCGCGGCTGCCGACGAGGAAGCCGGCGGTCGCAAGGGCATCGGCACGCTCGTCGATGAGCATCCCGACGCCGTTCTGACCGACTACTGCCTCACCGAGGTCGGCGGCATGCCGTCGCGCCGAGGCGACGGCGGCACGGCCATCGCCGTCGGGACGGCCGAGAAGGGCACCGCCGGCGTACGCATCGACGTGCGCGGTACGGCGGCTCACGGCTCGTCTCCCTATGGGTCGGACAATGCGCTCGTGACCGCCGCCGAAGTTGTTCGCCGCATCGCCGCCGCCCGTGGACCCGGCGCCATAGAAGACACGTGGCGCGGGTGGGTGCTTGCCCAGAGCTACGACGAGGAGCTGACGGCCACCCTCCTCGATCCCGACCGCGTGTGGGAGGCCCTCCCGGACATGTCGCCGGCGATGGCGCGCCACGCCCATGCCTGCACCCATCTCACCGCAGCGCCGACCATGGTGCTCCCCGGGCCCGCACAGAAGATCAACACCATTCCTGACGTGGTGAGCGTCGGCGTCGACATCCGCACGCTCCCGAGCCAGGACATCGACGATGCGCGAGCCTTCCTCGACGAGCTACTCGGCGAACTCTCGGATCGCGTGACGTACGAGTTCTCCGGAGTCACGATCTCGGGGACGACCTCCCCGACCGACACCCCGTTGTGGGCCGCCATGGAAACCGCCGCTCGTCGCACCTACGCGGACGCTGTGCTGTTGCCGTCGATGATCGCCGGCGCCACCGACGCCCGGTACCTCCGACCCCGCGGCGTGACGACCTACGGGTTCGGTCTGCTCAGCACCCGCCTCGACGCCGGCAAGTACTGGTCGATGTTCCACGGCAAGGACGAGCGCATCGACCTCGAGTCGCTCGATCTCTCGGTCGAGCTCTGGGAAGGCCTTACGCGGGAGTTCCTGGGTTGAGCCAGGTCACCCCGGGGCTCCGGGACGAGAGCGACTGCAGCGCCGACTTCAGCCGTCGGAGGATGACGGCCGGTTCCTCGCCGAGACGGGCTGCCACTTCGCGATAGGTGATCCCAGGGACGGATGCGAACAGCAACGCCGTTGCTTCCTCCGGCGACATGCCCTGCAGCGAGACGACCCGGGTGGGAAGCGACGAGATGGTGGCCACGACGCACACCATAAGGAAGCAGCGTTCATTATGCAAACTAAACCGCGCTGAAAACGCGCCTTCCGACCGGAAGGGACGATGCGCCCAAGCGGTATGCGACCGACGCGATCAGAAGTAGATGATGCTTCGGGCCCGCTCGGTGACCTCGTCGAGGTCATCGGTCCATGCGCCGGTCGAAAGATACTTCCATCCGCCGTCGCAGACGATGATCACGATCGTTCCGGCATCGATCTCGTTGGCACATTTGATGGCCCCGGCCAGAATGGCGCCACTCGAGATGCCCGCAAAGATGCCGGCGTCACGCAGTCGGCGGGTGTACTCGAGTGACTCCCTGATCCCGACGATCTTCTTACGGTCGAGCAACTCGTAGCCGTCGCCGTCGATGAAGACGGGAGGCACGAAACCCTCGTCGAAGTTCTTCAACCCATCGACCATCTCGCCCGGCGGAGGCTCGATGGCCCATATTGCGATGTCGGGGTCGTGCTCCTTGAGGAAGGTTCCGACGCCGATCAACGTGCCGCTCGTCCCGAGGCCGGCCACGAAGTGGGTGATCTCCGGGCAGTCGCGAAGGATCTCGGGACCCGTCCCTTCGTAATGGGCCTTGGGATTGGCCGCGTTGCCGTACTGGAACGGGAACCAATAGTCCGGGTTCTGGGCCGCAAGTTCATGGGCCCGGCGCATGGCGCCGTTCGATCCCTCGGCGCCGGGCGACCAGATGATGTCCGCGCCCCACACCTCCAGGAGCTGGCGCCGCTCGATCGACACGTTCTCGGGAAGGACGATCTTGATCGGATAACCCTTCACCATGGCGACCAGGGCCAAGCCGATCCCGGTGTTGCCCGATGACGACTCGAGGATGGTCTGGCCGGGGCGCAGATCGCCTGACTTCTCCGCCGCTTCGATCATCGACAGCGCCACCCGGTCCTTGACCGAGCCGCCGGGATTCTGGCCCTCGAGCTTGGCCAGGATCCGCACGCTCGGCTTCGGGCTCAGCACCGAGACATCGACCAGGGGGGTGTTCCCGATCAGGCCGAGGATGGAGTCGTAGCGGGTCACGGCCGGCTACCCGCCGGCGACGGCCGGAAGGATCGAGATCGTCTCGCTGCCGGTCACCTTGGTGTCGAGCTTGTCGAGGAACCGGATGTCGTCGTCGTCGACATAGACGTTGACGAACTTGTGGAGAGCGCCATCGTCGGTAACGACTTGTCCGTTGAGTTGCGGGAACTGGAGAACGAGATCCTCGAAGATCTCGCGGATGGTCTCGCCGTTGGCCTTGACCGTGGCTTGGCCACCGGCGTACTGACGCAAGACGGTGGGCAGGCGGACGTCGACAGGCACAGCCGGGCTCCTCAAAGTTGACCGAACGGGTAGGGAATCTACCCGTTCGTCAGAACAACCGGCTCCTCTTCGATCTTCCCGTCGATGATCCGATAGCTCCGCGTCATGGGCGCTTCGTCCCGCAAACTGACCAGCACGTAATGCCACGCCGGGTCGGGCGCTTGCGCGACGTCGGTCGGCGACGGGTACGGATCGGTGTGGGTGTGAGAGTGGAAGACACCCAGGATCTCCAGCCCTTGGGCTTCGGCGGCTCGGTCGGCCTTCAGGAAATCCATCGGATTCACCGTGTAGACCCGGCTCGAGGCGGCATCGTTCCTGGTGGGAAAGCACACGAGGGCGTCGCTGCTTCCTGGCGGACCCGCCAACAGGCCGCAGGCCTCGAGCGGGAGGCCGTCGTAACAGTGGCCGACCATGACGGCGAAAGTGGTGGCCGAGATCTGCAACACGGCGGGTACCGTAACGGCGTGGCTGGCAAGACGGCGAAGCAACTCGACGGCAGGAAGCCCGTCGCCCAGAACCGGAAGGCCCGCCACGACTTCGAGATCCTCGATGAGTTCGAGTGCGGGATCGTGCTCGTCGGATCGGAGGTCAAGTCGCTGCGTGACGCCAAGGTGCAGCTGAAGGATTCCCACGCTCGCGTCGAAAACGGCGAGCTCTGGCTTCATGGCGTGCACATCGCCCCCTACGCCTATTCCTTCGGTCGCGACGGCCACGATCCCGACCGCAAGCGCAAGCTCCTCGTGCACCGCTTCGAGATCGAGGAGATGGCCGAGCGAACCCAGAAGGAGGGTCTCGTCCTCGTGCCGCTGGCCATCTATTTCAAGGAGAGTCAGGCCAAGGTGGAACTCGGACTCGGGAGAGGCCGGAAGCTCTATGACAAGCGGGCCGCCATCGCCAAGAAGGACGCCGAGCGGGAAGCGTCACGCGAGCGCCGAGGCCTCGAGAAGTCATAGTCACAGCCGGGCGGTATCGTGGTGACGCTGTACCGCACGAGAAGGGGGTGCCTGGATTCGACTTCGGTCGTCAAGACAGGAGAAGCGAGCCGTGGTTGTCGGAGTCCACGTAAAAGAGCCGGCAAAAAAACAAACGCCAACAACAACAGCGTTACTCTCGCAGCTTAAAAACTCGAGACGTCCTCCCGGCCTCAGCCCTGTGGGTCGGAACGGGACGCCATCAAGCGGGGCTCATCTGAACGACCATGCCAGCGGGTCGATCGGAAACATCTAGCTGACTAGGGCCTCCTTCCGTTGCCGGTGAAGGGGGGAGGCCCGAAAGCTTCCACCGGCTGCGCTCGGAGAAGTCCCGTTGAGATTCCGAAGGACGAGGGTTCGATTCCCTCCACCTCCACCCCTCCCTCTGGCCTGAACATGCAGGTCAGAGGGGGTGCACCGGTAGTCCGACTGACCGGTCGGACACCAAACGGACACACTTTTTTGCGAATGCGCGGGATCTTTGGCGGCCGAACGGCGACCGACGCCGTCGTCGTGGCCACCTCCTCGGACTTCGTCGCCGACGCCGCCCAGGCCCCGGTCAGCGGACGGATGTCTACCGGGGTCGACCGCTCCGCCGTGGGCGACGACCCGCTTCAAAGCACGAACGCCACGCTGGCCACCGCCAGCCCTGACCTCGACGAGAGGTTTCCCTCTGACCGCGCG
>JBKJLN010000082.1:0-3634 GCA_046596935.1 Acidimicrobiales bacterium | reverse complement strand
CGAATACCGTGACGTTCGTCGTCGCTCCGGCAGCGTTCGGCATTTCGGTGACGGGGGACAGTGTGGTGCAGGGATCTCTGCTCCAGTCCCTCGGCGCCAATGCCAATGGCGGGGGCCTGATCTACGACACTGCCACCGCCACCTGCGCGTTCTCCATCCGCGGCGCATCGGTCGGAGCGGCTCCCGGCACGACGGGGGTCGCCAACGGTTCAAGCGGGGCGCCTACGTCGCCCGGCGGGGGCACACCGGCCCCGTCGGTCGCCGCAGCCAAGAGGGGCACGCTGCCGGCTACCGGCCTTGGGTGGACAGGCCTGGTCGCCTTTCCGCTCGCCCTCCTCGCCATTGCGGCCGCAATGTTGCGCCGGCGCGTCTCCGGCGTCGACTGATGGCCGTCGCCGTGCGAGCGCGCGGTGCCGTTGGTGCGGTCGTGGCCGTGTTGGCCATGGCGGGTTGCGGGTCCAGCAGCGACACAAGCGGCGATCGGGACGCCATCTCGCCGGCGACCGAGACGTCGAAGGAAGCCGACTCGGACGAGAAGCAGCGGGAGGCCGTGAACGGCGAAGAGGGCAAGAGCATTCTCGAAGGCGAAGCCCGCTCGTGCGCGTCGGCCGATCCACTCGATCCTACCGAAGCAGAGGCTCTGCTTCCCAAGGGGATCCGCCTGCCGGACGAAGCGACGTATCTCTCCGTCAAACAGGACCCGACATACGTGACCATCACGGCTTCGGTTGAAGGCACGACACCAACGAAGCTCAAGGACCGGTATCTCACCGAGGTGCCAGCGGCGGGCTACAAGGTTGGGCGTCAAGACGACGAGGGCTTCGAAGCCGAGGTCTTTTTCGAGTTGGCGGCGAACCGGCCGGGCACGTTGCAATTCGTGAAGAGCGCCTGCCCGCCGGGCAGCGTGCGCATCGTCGTCAGCTACCTGAAAGTCGCATCCACCACGACGTCGCCGTAGCCAGCCGGCTCAGTCATCGCCGCGTTCGGGTGGGCGTCGGCCGCGTTTCACGTCGGCCCGGCGCTTCTTCGTCTCCAGCCGCCGGAGTTTGGCCCCCCTGGTCGGCGCCGTCGGCCGGCGGGTGCGCTCGACCCGAAGGGCCTCGGCCAGTCGGGCCTGCAGGCGGCCGAGGGCGAGCTCGCGGTTGCGGAGCTGCGAGCGCTCGTCGTCGGCGACAACTCGCACCACAGGACCGAGCCGCTCGAGCAGTCGGGCGCGGTGCACCTCGAGCAGCGAGTCCGAGGCGGCGATGTCGAACTTCACTTCGGCCCGGGTGTTCGAGCGATTGGCGTGCTGGCCGCCGGGGCCACCGCTGGGGGAGAAGCGCCACTCCAGTTCCGCCAGAGGAATGGCGCACGAGCGCGTCACCCGCAGCCGCCCGTCATCGTCGTCCACCATGGCGACGGTACCGTGCCTGCCATGGAATGGCGGGTCCCTGACGGGGACGAATCGGGGACGTGGAAGAAAGGCTGGGGCGGGCCGCTCCCGCGCCTCGAACAGGACTGGGGCCGGGCCTACGCCGCGTCGGCGATGGGGTGCTTCGACGCCATCGGCGCCTTCACGTGCCAACTGGACGGGTACGAAGTGATCGAGGGTTGGCCGTACGAGCGGGTGCCGGTGGTACCCGAGGCCGAGGTGGCCGCTCGCCGGGCCGCCTGGGGAGCCCGGGGCGACGCCTGCATCGGGACGGGCACCGACCTGTGGTGCCGGGAGATCCAACCCGAGGTCGAGTCGCTCCTGACCGACGTACGTCGGCGCCGCCCCCGCCGCAAATCGCTCCCTGGCCTCGTCGCCCACGTCGAGCGCTGCATGGAGGCCGCTGCCCACGTCATGGGCGAGCTCCACTGGCGGTGCATCTTCGGCTGGACGTCGGACTGGGACACGGCCTATCCGCAGCTCACCGGCGATGATCCGGCCGGCGCTGCGGTCTTCGTCCAAGGCATCGATCACATGACGAGCCGGCTGGTCCGACGCCTGCGGGATCTGGCCCGCCTCCGCAACGAAGGCCGGGCCGACGCCTACGAGGCCGCCTTCGCCGAGCTGCTGCGTCGATACGGCCGCCGGACCGGTCGGGGATTCGGCTCCTCTGCGGGCTTTCGTGACGGCACGTGGTCGATGGATCCGGAGGCCGTCCACGAGTTGGTGGCCACCTATGGGCGCGCCGACCTCGACCGTCTCGACGAGCGGGAGCGAGCGGCCAAACGAGCTCGCCAAGCGGCGGTGCGGAAGTTGCGCCGGCGCTTCGAGGGGACCGAGGTGTGGCCCGCCCTGGACTTGGCCCACCAGGCGGCGGGACACCGAGTTCGGGGCATGGAGAACCACAACCACTTCATGGAGCAGGAGACCGAAGGCACGCTGCGAGAAGCCATCCACCGCCTCGGCCTCGCCTTGGTCGCGGCGGGCCGCCTCGACGCGCCCGACGACGTCTTCCACTTCGGACTCGACGAGTTGCGAGAGGCGGCCAAGACCGCCGGCGACCTGCGCACGACCGTCGCCGAGCGCGTCGCCGAGCTCGAAGCCCAGCGCCGGCTGGTGCCGCCCGAGTTCCTGGGAGCAGCCCCGTCGGCGCCCCCGGGTCGACCGGCGGTTCCGGGCTGGGAAGAGGCGTCTGCAATCGAGGAACATCCGCCGGGCGTCCTCGTCGGCACGCCCGCCAGCCCCGGCGTGGCCAGCGGGCGAGCGGTTGTGGTCGGGGACTCGCCCTGGCCGCCCGACGTCGAGCCGGGCGACATCGTCGTGGCCAGGGACGCGGGGCCGGGATGGACCCCGATCTTCGCTCTCCTGGGGGGCCTGGTGCTCGACGAAGGCTGGGCCATCCAGCACGCCGCCATCGTCTGTCGGGAGTACGGCATCCCCTGCGTGCTGGGCACGAAGTCGGCGACCTCGACCATCCCGGCGGGTGCCATGGTGACGGTCGACGGCACCCTCGGCCGAGTCGAAATCGCCCCGTAGCGGGGTCGCTGCTACCCTGAACCCCCAGCGGTCGGCACTTGCCGTCGCCCCTACCTGCGATTTTTCCCGAGGTACCACTGCATGTCCGAAAAGTCAGCGACGATCTCCGAGTACCGGACCCATGAGACCGATACCGGATCGCCCGAGGTGCAGATTGCGCTCCTCACCGAGCGCATCAACCGCCTCAACGAGCATCTGAAGGTACACAAGCACGACTACCACACCCAGCGGGGTCTTCTGAAGATGGTCGGGCAGCGCAAGCGCCTCCAGGCCTACCTCCGCAAGGTGGACATCGAGCGACTGCGGGAGATCAACGCCCGCCTCGGCCTTCGCCGATAGGTTTTCCCTCGACCGCCCCCCGATGGGGCGGTCGTTGCACATCACGACGGCGGCGATGCCGCGGTCAGCTTTCAGTGGTGGCCTCCCCGGTTCGAGATCGGGTGGATCACCACTGGGAACTGGCCGGATCGCCGCTCCAACCAATAAGGAGTGAGCATGGCTGACGCCATCTCCGTGTCGGGCCCGATCAGTGGCACCGACAAGACCCTGTCCTTCGAGACAGGCGTATTCGCCCCCCAGTCCCAAGGCGCCGTCACCGGTCGCATCGGTGACACCCTCGTCCTCGTCACGGCCAACGCCGAGAAGAAGGTCCGCGAGGGCATCGACTTCTTCCCCCTGACGGTC
>JBKJLN010000508.1:0-5587 GCA_046596935.1 Acidimicrobiales bacterium | reverse complement strand
ACAGGGTCATACAACGTTGTCGCGCCGTCGCCGCGTTCCGTCAACGGCGGTTCTATGACGCTTCGGCAAGCCAGCGATTGAGCACTGCGGTCTCGAGGCCGGCGTGCTCCCGAAGGCCCGAGACGATGGCGTGTTCGACCTTGCCGCCGACGAGCGGCACGCTCACTTTGAGCTCGGCCACCACCCGCACGACCGAGGCCGAGCTCAAGGTGAGCGTGCCGCTCGTGGGTGGCAAGGTCGAACACGCCATCGTCTCGGGCCTTCGGGAGCACGCTGGCCTCGAGACCGCAGTGCTCAATCGCTGGCTCGCCGAAGCGTCATAGAACCGCCGTTGACGGAAAGCGGCGACGGCGCGACAACGGTGTATGACCCTGTGGCCCGCTGAAGACGGATGGCCGTATCCGGATGCGCTCGGGGACTTCGTCGACCTGGCTGGTGAAGCCGACGACGACCTCCTCTCGGTCCGGACCGACACCCACCTGTTCGACTCCCTCGACTCCCTCGAACGTGAGGTCATCGCCGCCCGCTTCGGGCTCCGAGGACACCCCGTACGAACTGTGCACCAGCTCCACGACGACCTCGGCGTTCCCGATTCGGCCATCGACGGCGCCTTCGGGTCGGGCCTCGCCAAGCTTCGGACGCATCTTTCGGCGTGATGCTTCAGGCCCACGTCTTGAGCCGGGGCGGCTGATGCCGTACCCTCAGGGCATGCCGTCGCCCTACTGGATGTCGATCGAGGTGTTCGACGGGCAGTTCAGCGCCGCGTCATGGTCGGAGGCCTGGGGCGATTCCCTGGTCGAATACGCCCTGTCCTCCGGAGCCGTCGACTGGAACTGGCACAAGAGTTCCTGGGGCATGATTTTCGAGGTCGCCTTCACCGACGAAGACGCCTGGGATCGCTACCGCGACAGCATTTCGGTGCAGGCGGCGCTTGCCTCGGTGCCCGATCCCGTGAGCGGGCTGATCGTCTACCGAGGCCGAGGTGGCAACAGCGCCGCCGGGAAGCCCCGCAAGCCGCGGCCCCTCATCGGCGCCGGCTCGGCCGCACTTCCGCTCCCGCTCGACGAGGAATGGCTCCTCTTCCGCGAGCAGAACACCCAGCCCCAGATTCTCGCGTTCCGCTGAGTTCCGGGCGGGTCTGGAGGCAATAGCTTCCGGAATCCGCAAGGTATTGCCTCCAGACGGAACGAAACGCCGGCCTTGGCTCGCCAAACTGCACCTGTCAGCCGGTGCGGTCTCGCCTCGCCATGAGCTCGGCGATCTTGGAGAAGTCGACGGAGATGAAGATCCCCTCGGCTTCGGCCAGGAGCTCGCCATCGGCGAAGGAACGTCCGGCGGTGAAGATCTTCCGGCCCTCGGTACGCAGGAGCTCGCCCTCGAAGTCGATCTCGGCGTGCAGCGGATGGGGCCGGCGGTAGCGCACCGTCAACGTTCCGGTCATGCCCGGCTTGCCGCCCAACGACTGGGCCATGCCGAGCACCTCGTCGAAGGCGGCGGCGACATATCCGCCATGCACTGCGCCCGGCGGGCCTTCGTAGGCCGACCCGAACCGCGCCCGTCCGACCACCTTGGCGTCGACGACGGCAAGATCGAGCGGCGGGGCCAACGGATTGGCCCGGCCGATGATCGGGCTGTGATCGAAAAAGGCGTGCGGGTCGCCGGCATTGGCCGACTCGGAGAACCCCTCGAAGGAATGCCCGCGCGGGAAACCGTCGAGCGAGGCGGCGATCGCCTCGAGCGACGCCGCTGCTGCGGCCAGTGCGTCTGCCGGAGCCCGCGTGGCGACGAGGCGCTCGATCACCAGGCGGGTGGCCTCGGCCAGTCGCCGCATCTCTGCTCGCTGCGGAGTGACGCCGGCGGCCGCCATCTGGCGCATCCGCTCGGCGAAGCCGAAGCCACCCGTCAGGTCCTCGTCGCTCACGGCTCCTCGTTCCTCGTCGCTCGTGACCGAAGCACTGCGTCAATGGTTCGCTCGCAAGCGTCGCTCACTTCGTCTCCGGTTCGATGTCGAGGTCGACCAGCACAGGAGCGTGGTCAGAGGGAAGTTTGCCCTTGCGGGCCTGGCGATCGATGTAGGCGAAGGTGACCTTGTCATGCAGCGGCCGGCTCACCAGAACCAGGTCGATGCGCATGCCGCGATGGTTGTGGAAGTCGCCGGCCCGGTAGTCCCACCAGCTGAAGAGGCGGTCGCCGGCGTGCTGGAGACGAAAGGCGTCGCGTAAGCCCCACTGCTCGAGGTCGCGCAACTTGGCCCGCTCGTCGTCGGTGACGTGGGTGCCGCCGTTGGCTCGCTTCGGGTCCCACACGTCGCGGTCGTCGGGAGCGACATTGAAGTCGCCGCACACGACCACTCTGCCGTTTGGATCGCACGTGTTCGCAAGGTGCGTTCCGAGATCATCGAACCAGGCGAGTTTGGCGGCGAAGTGCTCGGTTCCGATGGCTCTTCCGTTCGGCACGTAGACCGACGACACCCGCATGCCGCCGCACGTGGCCGACAAGAGTCGGCTCTCGGCGACCTCGCCTTCCGGGGCGTGGGCGAATCCAGCCACGACATCATCAAGGCCGACCCGGCTGGCGATGGCAACGCCGTTCCATCGGCCCTCGCCATGGTGGGCCGCCTCGTACCCGAGGGCACTGAAGGCCATCGCCGGGAAGGCGGCATCGGCCATCTTCGTCTCTTGGAGGCACACGACGTCGGGCTGGGCGTAGGCCAACCACTCCTCCACGCGGCCCAGCCTGGCCTTGAGGGAGTTGACGTTCCAGGTGGCGATCCGAAGGCTCATGTCACCGCCATCCTGTCCAACGCGTCAGGTGGACTTTGCGGCCTTCTTGGACGGGACCTTCTTCGCCGGCGCAGGCGCCTTCTTGGCTGTCACCTTCGTGGCAAGCGGGTTCTTGGCTGCCTTCTTGGCTGGCGCCTTCTTGGCCGGCGCGGCCTTGGTCGGGGCCGCGGCCTTCGTGGAAGACGCCTTCTTGGCCGCCTTCTTGGCCGGCGACCCCGCCTTTTCGTTTGCCGTCTTCTTGCTTGCCGTCTTCTTGGCCGGCACCGCCGGCTTCTCGGCTACAGCGGCCTTCGCGCTGGCCGCCCTCGTGCTGGGCGCCTTCGTCGTATTGGCGGCCTTCGCGGTGGCTGCCGCCTTTGTCGCAACCGCCGCCTTCTTGGCCGGAGCCTTCGGCGCGGCGGTTGCCTTCTTCGCCGTGGCCCTCTTGGCCGGGGTCTTCTTTGCGGGACGGGTCGCCGGAACAACTTCCGCCACGGACACAGGCGGAGCCGGGGCCTTCTTGGTCCCTGCCGCCCGCTTGCGGGGCTCTTTCTTGACCGGTGTGGTGGAGATCGCAGCCGGCGCCTCGTCGTAGTCGGCGGTGAGGGCGGCGGGAGCGGCCTTCCGGCCGCGACGCGCCGGCTTGGCGGCGATGGGCGGCGGTGCCTCGTCGATTTCGGCTTCGACGGTTTCGTCGGTGGGCCGTCCTGCGAGGTGCTCGAAGCCCGGCAGGGCCAGCTCGATGCCACGACGGGGCGCATCGAGAGCCTGCACCACGAAGGACCGGGTCTCGCCGCGGTTCAGGAGCTCGCGCGCCGAGCGGGGCGGCGGATCGCCCATGGCGCTCAGCGGGATGTAGCAACGGGCGTCGCCGACGAGCACGAAGGCCCCGTGACTGGCGAAGCTCTCGATCTCGCCCTCGACGGTGGCGCCGGGCTGGTGGTCGGCGATGAACTGGATGAACGTCAGCGGTTCGTTGACCGTCGGCAGCACCGGGGCCGAGCCCTTGCGCTTGCGACGGCGCTTGCGGCCGCCCTTGCCGTTGCCGTCGTCTCCATCGGTAACGCCATCGACCAAACTCGGATCGACCGCCTCCTCCGTGGCCTCCTCGATGGCCGCCTTGAGCCCACCGCGCTTGGGCTGGCCCGACTTCGACGGACGGGAGCTGTCGCCCCCCTTGACGTCCTTGTTCTTGGGCGATCGGGGCGGCGGCGCCTTCGGCACGGGCATGGGGGCCGACGCATCCTTCGACCCGATACGGGCCTTGCCACGTTTGGCCTCCTTCACCGCCTCGCGACTCTTCGGGCCACGCACTGGCGTGCGGGGGACGAAGATCCAGCCCACTCCCGGTACGGGGGTCCCGCCGATGAGGCGGCCCTTGGTGAAGAGCCACTCGAACTCGCCATGGAACTCCTGAAAGGAGTCGTTGGAGAGCACGACGGCGTCGGTCTTGTCGGCAATCCGAAGGAGGAAGGCGTCGCCGCGGCCAATCGCGCCGGCCGGCGGGTAGACGAGTTCGTTGTGCGCCGCCGCTTCCTCGAACATGGCCCGCTCGGACTCGTCGATGCGATGGGCGAAGGTGGCATCCACGACGACGATGACCTCGACGTCGGGGTGCTCTTCGCGGTAGGCACGGACGGCTTCGTCCAGCTGGACCAGGCTCGGGAGGGAGCGGCCTTCGGTCGCGATGTTGGAGCCGTCGACGACGACCCGGTGGGATGACATCGCCGCTCAGTCAACCATAGAGTTCCCCGGTGTCCGATGACCCTACGGCGGAGGTCACCGACCTCCTCCAGCACCTGATTCGCAACGCCTGCGTCAACGACGGAACCGAGTCGTCTGGTTACGAGGCCCGCAGCGTCGATGTGCTGTCGTCGTACTTCGACGGACCGGGGATGGACGTGGCCACGTTCGCTCTGCACCCCGATCGACCATCATTGGTGGCCCGCATCGAGGGACGGAACCCGAAGGCGCCGGCGTTGCTGCTCATGGGGCACACCGACGTCGTTCCCGCCAACGAGGACGGATGGCGGCACGATCCCTACGGCGGCGAGCTCATAGACGGTGAGGTGTGGGGACGCGGCGCCGTTGACATGCTCAACCTCACGGCCTCGATGGCGGTGGCCACCAAGACACTGGCCCGCCGGGGTTTCCAGCCCGAGGGAACGTTGATCTACCTGGCCGTGGCCGATGAGGAAGCGTTGGGCACGTACGGCGCCAAGTACCTGACCGAGCACGAGTCCGACGCCGTCCGGGCCGACTACGTCATCACCGAATCGGGCGGCTTTCCGATGGAGTCGGCCTCAGGGACGAAGCGACCCGTCATCGTGGGCGAGAAGGGCAGCTACTGGTGCACGCTGCGGATCAGCGGCACGCCCGGTCACGCGTCGACGCCTTTCCGGACCGACAACGCTCTGGTGAAGGCGGCCGAGGTCGTCCGCCGCATCGACGCCTACATCCCCGAGACCAAGCTCCACGACATCTGGCGGCGATTCGTCGAGGGCATCGACTGGGGTCCGGAGATGTCGGCAGCGCTCCTCGACGCCGACAACTTCACCGCCCTTTGCCACGACCTGCCCCTCGGCATCGCCCGACAGGCGCACGCGTGCACTCACACGACGTTCGCCCCGACGGTCATGCACGCCGGAACCAAGACCAATGTGATCCCCGATCGGGTCGAGCTCGAGATCGACATCCGCACCCTTCCCGGCCAGACCGCCGAAGAGGTGCGCGCGCAGCTCGACGAGATCATCGGGCCCGACCTGGCGTCATCAGTGGAACTTCTGCGGGCCAACGACGATCCATCCACCTCCTCGCCCATCGAC
>JBKJLN010000503.1:0-7303 GCA_046596935.1 Acidimicrobiales bacterium | reverse complement strand
GCCAAGCCCGCCCGACGCAACCGGTCATCCTTTACACCGCTTTTGCCGACCCTGAGGTCGAGGCAGCCGCCGCCGAAATCGGCGTCGCCGTGTGCCTGGGCAAGGTGGAGGGGATCGGGCCGCTCGAGCAGGAGATCCGCCGACTCGGCCGCAAGTAGCGTTCACGGGTGCGTCCGGCCACCACGATCGTCCTCGGGATCCTGCTTTTGCTCATCTTCGCGGCGGCGATGTTCCAATTCCTCGTCGTCGCCCGCTGAGCGGCGCGTTCAGCTCAACAATTCGAGGGTGACCGGGTCGCCGGCCGTCAGTCGCAGTTCGGCGGCGGCCGATGTGCGATCGAAGGCCAGGGCGATCAACCCGTAGCTGTCGACGAGCACCCCGAGTTGGCCCGCCTTGAGGTCGCCGTAGGTGGCGACCCGGCCGGCCGTGCGAACCCCGCTCTCCCCGAATCGCACCCGCATGCGGTCGCCCAGGAAGGTCACGTCGTCGGGGTCGACGTTGAGCTGGATGTTGCCGAAGCGGTCGACCCAGAGCACCTCGCCCTTCACGCCATCGGCCTCGACCTGGCTGAGGGGAAGGATGCCGGGGCGCAAGGTAATCGGGTCGATCTCGGGGCCGAAGTCGGCGAGGTCGACGCCGTTGCACAGGTGGGCGGCGGCGGGCGCGAACACGTCGCGTCCAGCGAACGTCGGGCCCGGTGCCGGGAGCTGATAGTCGGGGTTGGTCAACTCGACGGCCCGCTCGGCCCCGCCGGTCATGGCCACGGCCGACGCCATCAACCCGTTGTCGGGACCGACGAAGACCCCGGCGCCTCCTGCGACCTCGATGGCCACCGCTCGTCGCTCGGTGCCGACGCCCGGATCGACGACCGCCAGGATCACGCCGGGGGCCAGATATTGCACGCTGCGGACCAGGGCCAGGCCGCCCGAGCGCAGATCGTGGGGCGGTACCTCATGGGTGATGTCGATGAGCACGGCCGCCGGAGCGATGCTGCGCACCACCGACTTCACGACCCCGACGAACTCGTCGACCGTCCCGTAGTCGGACAGGAAGCTGACGGTGTCGTAGGTGCGCCCCATGGCCCGGCGACGCTATCCGTCCGGGCTGGGCCGCCTGGGCTACGCCGTTTCGGTGTAGCTCTGTTGGAGGTAGCCGTCGACGTCGGCTTCGGTGAGCCGATAGGACTTCCCGACGCGCACGGCGGGCAAGGAGCCGGCCGTGATGAGTCGGTAGACCGTCATGTTCGACACCCGCAACATGTCGGCGACCTCAGCAACCGTGAGGAACGCTGGTCGTGTTCGAGCCTCTGCCCGTGGTTCAGCCATGGTGGAATCACCCCTTCTCCGCAATCGGGAGGGTACGCCACTGTGAGCGCTGTGGGAAGAGGGGCTGAAGGGGTTTCACCGCTGACCGAGTTCGCGGGACCGGTCAGCGGCCGCCGAAACCGCCTCGAGGAAGGCCGACCGCACCCCGGCAGCCTCCAGCGCCCGAAGTCCTGCGGCCGTCGTGCCGCCCGGGGAGGTGACCTGCGCCCGAAGGGCTTCGGGGGTGGCCCCGCTCTCGGCCAGCAGGCGTGCAGCCCCGAGCAGGGTGTGCACGGTCAGTTCGACACTGATGTCCCGGGGCAGGCCCGCCAGCACTCCTCCTTCGATGAGCGCCTCGGCGACCAGGAACACGTAAGCCGGCCCGGAGCCCGACAGCCCGGTGACCGCGTCGAGCAGGTGCTCAGGGACTCGCACGACCGTGCCGACGGCCCGAAGGACCTCTTCGGCCCAATCCAGGTCGTCGGCCCCGGCCGATGACCCGGCGGCGATGGCGGCGGCGCCCGCACCGACGAGGGCGGGCGTGTTGGGCATCGCCCGGATGACGGGTATGCCCGCACCCAGCGCGTGCTCGAGGGCCGCGAGAGAGATGCCTGCGGCGATCGAGAGCACCCGGGACACGCCGGCGGCGGCGAGTGCCCTGCAGGCATCGGGAACATCGCCGGGCTTGACGGCGACGATGGCCGCATCGGCAGCCACTGGCTCGGGAACGACCAAGAGGCCCGGATACTGCGCCGACAGCTCGTCCCGGCGGCTGGCCACCTTCTCGGCCACGGCCAGGTCACCGATCGGCGCCCAGCCGGCGGCCACCAGCCCCGTGAGCAGCGCCTCGCCCATCCGTCCACCGCCGACGAGCAGAAGTCGCGTCATCCGCGCACGCTACTTACGGCAGGTAGCGGAGGGGGTTCTGCGGCGAGCCACTCACGCGGGTCTCGAAGTGCAAGTGCGGCCCGGTCGAGTGCCCGGTGCTACCCACGTAACCGATCAGATCCCCGGCGTTGACGTCGGCGCCGTCATTGGTGGCGATGCGGCTCTGGTGGGCGTACAGGGTCGTGAGGCCGCCCCCATGATCGATGATCACGACGTTGCCGTAGCCACCCTGGGTGCCGGCGAAGATGACGGTTCCGTCTTTGGCTGCCCGGATGGGCGAGCCGGTGCCAGAACCGATGTCGATCCCGGCGTGCAGTCGGCCCCATCGATAGCCGAAGCCCGAGGTCACCGTTCCGCTGGCGGGCCACCGCATGCCCGAACCCGAGACCCGCCCGCCGGTGTCGGGGTCGGTGTCGGATGCGCTCCGCGACGCCCGCTGCGCCGCCGCCCGAGCGGCATTCGAGCTGATCAGCTGCTGGATGGCGACGTCTTCCTTCGACAGCGCCTCGACCTCGCCGGTCACGGCCTTGATGCGGGCGTTGACAGCCGCCTCCAGGCGGGCCTTTTCGACCAGGTTCTTCTTCAGCGATCCAAGTTCGGCGTTGACGACCTGGCGTCGCTTGGCCGCAGTCTCCCGAGCGGCGCTCGCCTTCTCCCGCTCGATTCCGAGATCTTCCTTGGAGGCCCGGAGCTCATCGAGGATGTCGCGATTGGAGTTCGAGACTTGTTGCAGCATCGATGTCCGTCGACTGGCATCTTCGAGGTTCTTGGCGTCGGTCAGTCCGGCCATGGCCGATTGCTGCGGGCGCACATAGGCGGAGACGGCCCGCTCGACAACCGCCCCCTGCAGGGACGACATCTGGGTCTCGGTGGTGCTGATGCGACTCTCGGCCTGTTTCACCGACGCTTCGGCGACGGCCAGGGACTGACGGGCCGCAGCCGCTTTGGCGTCCTGCGCCCGCACCTGGGTGACGAGGGCGGAAAGTGCCTTCTCCAGCTGGGTGTCGGAAGCCTTGAGCCCGTTCAGCTGGGAGGCCGCTCTGGCTTTGGCCGCACGAACCTGCTCTTGGCGTTTGCGGGCCGAGGCGGTCGATCCAGCCGCTGCCGCCGGAGTGGCCAGCCCCACCGCCAAGGCGAGGACGAGCGGAATGGACGCGAGTCGTCGAAGTGGAGTCATGGCAGGAGGGGACTGCAGGCGCCGAAGAGCCCCAATCAAGGTAGTGGTTTCGCCACGGGCCCGACAATCTCCTGCCGATCCACCCACAGCGATCGAACGCCGATTCCTGGCTGGGCGGCGGACACGACGGGGCCCGAGGGAGGCTTCGGGCGGCCTTCGCACTTCCCCGAACGAAGACCGCCGTGACGCCCCTCGGGCCCGTCGCTGGCGGCCACCGTATCGCCGGCAATCATCGCCAACAAGACCCGATTCGGCGTCAGCCTCGGAACTTCGACGCGTAGCCGATGCGCATCGCCGGGCGGAAGTACTGCTCGGTGTAGGCGTAGGCCGACCCGACGATCCGGTCGAGTTCTTCCTCGTCGACGGCGGCCCACGGAAGCTGGCCGACCAGGTAGATCGCCTCCTCGTCACCGATGGCGAAATGGACGCCGAACACCTTGTTGTTCAGGCGCATCAGGTATTCGAACAGGGCCTCGCGGTTCTCTTCCGGCGAGGGCATGAACTGGGTCTCGAAGTGCAGCGTGCGCTCTCGGAGATGGAACCAGATCGTGGTGACCTGCTTCTCCTCCCCGGAGAGGCGGATGAACCATCGCCGGTCGCCGGGAGGCCCCGATGCCGGCAGCGGGAGCTGGTCGACCGCCAGCACCGCCTCGTTCTCGGCCAGCGAGGAATCGGCCCACGCCCGGATGAGGGTGCCCAACTCGTCGAGCTGGCCCGCCGTCGCCGGGGTTACCGGCACTCGACCAGCTGACGGGCGGTGAGGTCGCCGTAGAGGCGGCGGAGGCGGCCGGCGGCGATCGACCACGTGTATCCCCGCGCCCGGATGGCGGCGCGGCGGCTGAGGTCGGCGGCGAGGGTGGGATCGGTCAACACGGCCGCCAGCGCCTCGGCGTAGGCGGCCGGCTCGCGTCCTTCCACCAGGAATCCCGTCCGACCGTCGTCGACGAGGCTGGTGAGGCCGCCGACGGCCGAGGCCACGACCGGCGTCCCGCACGCTGCGGCTTCGAGGGCCACGAGGCCGAATGACTCGGATCGGCTCGGCACCACGCAGACGTCGGCCGCTCGGTAGAAGGTCGAGAGCAGCTCGTGGGGCTGCGGAGGGACGAAGAACACCCGGCCACCGAGCCCGACGTCGTCGACGAGGCGGTGCATCCGGTCGACCTCGACCTGGCCGTCCGGTCCGCTCGGGCCGCCGACGACGACGAGGAAGGCATCGGGCGTGCGATCGCCGAGTTCGGCCAGCGCCCGGATGGCGATCTCCAGCCCCTTGAGCGGCTGGATCCTTCCGACGAACAACAACATGCGGCCTTCCTCGGGGAGCCCGACGGCCCGCCGGGCCTGACGTGCCTGGCCGGGGGCGAAGAAGGCGTGGTCGACGCCGGGAGGCACGATCTCCACCCGGTTCGGATCGGCGTCATAGAGCCGGACCAACTGGGTGACCTCGTCCTCGCACGAGGCGAGCACGGCGTCGGAGCACCCGATGATGTGGGCTTCGGCCTCGCTGCGGTGGTCGCCGTCGTCGCTGAGGTCGACCTCGGCCTTCACGCGGTCGAGGGTGTGGAAGGTCGACACCAGCGGCAGATCGAGGGCGTGCTTGATGGTGTGTCCGGCGATGCCCGAGAGCCAGTAGTTGGCGTGAAGGGCGTCGGCTGGGTGGCCAGAACCCATCCGTTGCAGCACCGATTCGGTGAACTCGGGCACGAGGCCGTGCAGGGCCTCCTTCGGCACCGGAGCCAGCGGGCCGGCGGGCACGTGGTGCACCGCAAGACCAGGCTCGACGTCGACGATCGGGGCCAACTCGTCCCCCACGGCGCGCGTGTAGACGTCGCAGCGGACGCCCGCCCTGGCCAGCGCTGAGGCCAGCTCCCGGACGTAGACGTTCATGCCGCCGCCATCGCCCGTACCCGGCTGGGCCAGGGGCGACGTGTGCATCGAGAGCACGGCGAGCGAGCGCACGATGAGGGTCAACCCGCAGCGAGCGGGTCTTCTTCCACACCGTTCGAACGCAGCGGGGCGTTCTCGTGCCGGAACGACAGGTACACCTTGATCAAGGTCTGCTTCTGATCCTCGGTGATGAACGGATCGCGAAGGATCTCTCCGGGAAGATCGTGCTCGCCCTCGCGGTCCTCGAGAATGCCCGCCTGCACGTACAGCGTCTCGGCCGAGATGCGCAGCGCCTTGGCGATCTGTTGGAGGATCTCGGCCGACGGCTTGCGCAGGCCCCGCTCGATCTGACTGAGGTAGGGGTTGGAGATGCCGGCCAGATCGGACAGGCGCCGCAACGACAGCCGAGCGGTGTTGCGCTGATCCCGGATGAAGGCGCCGAGGTCGGTCGCGCGTTCGTCGTCCCTCATCAGGGAAAGGTTAGTGGCGCCTAGCTGAGGAGCTCGCCGGGGTCGGCCGCACCCGACTTGTAGCGACGGACGACCTCGGCCTGAAAGGCGTCGATGCGATCGAACACCGAACGGCGGCGGTCGCTCAGGCTGCGCTCGAGCGATGTCAGCTGGTCGGCCAGCTTGCGCACGACCTCGTCGGACAGCTCCGGGAGGTTGGCCAGGGAGTCGGCATCTGCGACTTCGTCGATCTCGGTGGAGAACTCGTCGCTGGCCTCGTCGGGCGCCATGAGGGTCGGAAGACGCCCGAATCCCGAAGGTCGCGACTGGTCGCCGAGCATCTCGCCCCCCTTCAGGCGGTCGACGATGTCGCCGGGATCGCTCCGGCCCTCGCCGGCCCCCCGCTGCTCGAGCTCGGCGTGGATGATGTCGAGCCGGCCCTGGACGAGTCGACGGGCATAGGAGAGGCCGAGTTCGACCTCCTGGCACTCGTGGCGACGGGCCCTGACCTCATCGATCGTCAGATCGGCCAGGGCCTCGGTGTAGTCGTCGGCCAGGATGCGCTCGAGACGGTCGGAGGACATGGCTGGATGGTATCGAGCTTGGCCCTTCTCGCCACGGCCGGGTTCGTAGGATCCGCTTCGATGATCACCACCGGAGCCGGCCATCCGATCCGAGCGCTGATCTTCGACTTCGACGGTCTGATCGCCGACACCGAGACCCCGGAGTATCAGGCGTGGGTGGAGACGTGGGCCGAGTACGGCCACGAGTTGGCGCTCGAGGAGTGGGTGCAGTGCATCGGCACCAACGATCCGAACGCCTGGCACCCGTTGACCGCGTTGACGGCGCGCATGGGCGCCGACTTCGATGCGGCCGAAGCCAATCGCCGGCGTCTCGCTCGCCATCGGCCGGCCATCGCCGCCCTCGCCGCCCCGCTCCCCGGGGTGCTCGACCTGCTGTCCCAAGCCTCCGCCGCCGGCCTGGCGACGGCGATCGCTTCGAGTTCGGATGCCGAGTGGGTGCCGATGTTGCTCGAGCAGCTCGGCCTCGTCGACCACTTCGCCCACCTCTCGCTGTACGACGGGACCTGCCCTGCCAAGCCGGCGCCCGACCTCTACCTGCGAGCCTGCGCCGCCGTCGGCGTCGACCCGATCGAGGCGGTCGCCTTCGAGGACTCGCCGACCGGCATCTCCGCCGCCAAGGCGGCGGGCTTGTGGTGCGTTGCCGTCCCCAATGACATGACCGAGACCCTCGACCTCAGTGCCGCTGACGTCATCCTCGACACGCTCGACGGGCTGGACCTGACGACGCTGTCGAGGGGGCTCGGCTCCCTCGACCACCCCGAAGGCTTGGCATAGGGAGCCCGACCGACGACAATTCGCTCCGGGCACCGCACCGGCGCCCCGATGACGATCGTTTCTCGAGGTGTTCTGATGTCGCTGTCCCTTCGCCGTACCGCCGTCACCCTGCTGCTGGTCGGCTCGCTCGGATTCGCCGCCTGCGGTGGCGGAAGCGACAAGGCGAGTGATTCCGGTTCGGGAAGCGGCACCTCCGCCGGCAGCGCCAAGGATTCGGGGAGCGCGGCGGCGGCCACCGTCACC
>JBKJLN010000442.1:0-2878 GCA_046596935.1 Acidimicrobiales bacterium | reverse complement strand
CCGAGATCTCACGCAAAGCCGCCAGCCGTTCGGGCCCGAGGGCGTCGACGACGTAACGACGGACGTCGTCGACATGCTGCGGGGCCGCGGCGGCGATGGCCTTGCGACCTGCACCTGTCAGGACGACGAATGCGCCCCGACCGTCGGTCGGGCACTCCCGGCGTTCCACGAGGCCACGCGCCGCCATCCGTCGAAGGTGGTGACTGAGCCGGCTCTTCTCCCAGTCGACGGCCGAGCCGAGTTCGAACACCCGCAGGGTCTCCCCGGGAGATTCCGAGAGCCGAACGAGAACTTCATAGTCGGCGGCCGAGAGGCTCGTGGCCGCAAGAAGTCGTCGGTTGAGTTGACTGGCGAGCTCGCCCTGCATGCGGAGGTAGCCGCGCCATGCACACTGCTCGTCGGCGCTGAGCCATCGCGTGTCCTCGGTGGGCATGCACCCAATCTACCGATGGTTGACAGATCAACCTGACGAGGGACCCTGTGGCTAGTGTCCGGCTCATGACCACTACAGCACGCGACCGATTCGGCGCCGTCGGCATCAGCGTCCGGAACCTCGACGCCTCGGTCGACTTCTACACCCGCGTGATGGGGATGGTCTCACTGCAGACCTTTCACCTTGCCGACATGGACGAGGTCGTCGTCGGCTTCGAGGGAAGCCGGGCGTCGGCCATCGTCCTCATGCAACACACCACCGGCGCACCCGACCGCAACCACGGCGATGCCATCAAGCTCGTGTTCTACGTCCAGGATCCGACGGCGGTGGCGGCGAGCATCCGGGCTGAAGGCTGCGAGATCGTCCTCGAGCCGGGACCGGTCGAATCGCTCGCGGGTGCCGTGGTCGGATTTGCCAAGGATCCCGACGGCTACCTGATCGAACTTCTGCCGGCGCCGGTTCGAGCCGACAAAGCCTGAAACGGTTCTCAATCGGGGAGAGTCGGCGGCGGTAGGAGCACGTGGGGGTTGAGGATGCCCGATGGATCCAGGGCCGCCTTGATTCGCCGGAACGCCGAACGCTCGGCGTCGGTGCGACTCAGGTGCAGGTATGCCACCTTGGCCGTACCGATGCCGTGTTCGGCACTGATGCTCCCTCCGAAGTCGGCAACCATTTCGAGGACGACCCGATCGACGTCGTCGGGAACGTCGGCGATCGGATCGACGACATTCACGTGGATGTTCCCGTCACCCACGTGTCCGAAGAGGATCGTGATGGCGCCGGGCGCCACCGCGGTGATGGCCGGGCGGACGGCCGAGCAGAATGCCGCCAAGGCGCCGAGGGGAAGGGTCACGTCGAGCTTGTGAGGCGTTCCGAGGGCGTTGATGGCCTCGGTGTGGGCCTCCCGATATCGCCACAAGTCGGCGCGGCGGCCGGCTGCTGTTGCCAGTGCGGTTGCTTGCACGACGTCGCCAAGGGGTGCGAGCGCCGCAACGACGCCATCGGTGGGATCGGTCATGCCCGTGCACTCCACCAAGAGGTAGGTAGGAAACGACCTTGAAAATGGCGGTGTGATACCGAGGTGCGCACAGACCCGCTCGACGCCATCGGCAAAGAACACCTCGGCCGCCTCCAGCCCGACGTCCTCCGAGCGCAGGGCGCGAAGACAGGCCAGCGCGGCGCCGACATCGGACAGACCGAGGATGGCGACGCAGCGACTCGGCGCAGTGGCGATGAGCCGAAGCCGGAGCCGGGTGATGATGCCGAGGGTTCCCTCGCTGCCGCAGAGCAAGGCGGCGAGGTCGTAGCCGGTGTTGTCCTTCAGGAGGCCGCCGAGGTGACGCACGATGGATCCATCGCCGAGCACGGCCTCGACGCCGAGAACCTGCGCGCGCATCGGGCCGTGCCTCAGCACCCTCGTCCCGCCGGCGTTTGTTGCCGCCATGCCGCCGATGGTCGCCGAACCCCGGGCGGCCAGGTCGACGGCAAACTCGAAACCGGAGGCAGCAACATGCCGTTGGACTGACTCGAGTGTTGACCCAGCCCCGACCGTGACCTGGCCGGCGTCGTCATCGACGGCCTCGAGGGTGTCGAGTCGACGCAGGCTCATCACCACTTCGCCGTGGGTCGGAATGCTGCCGCCGACCAAGCCGGTGTTGCCTCCCTGGGGCACGACAGCGACGCCCCGGCCGGCGCACCACCGGACGATGGCCGCAACCTCGTCGACTGACCCTGGACGAACGACCGCGTCCGTCCAGCCCGCGAAGCGGCCCGTCCAGTCGGTCGTGTAGCCCTCGGTCATGCCGCCGGTGAGGACGTGCCGCTCGCCGACGATTCGGGCCAGTTCCCTGGCGATGTCGGTCATCGCTTCCCAGTCTCGCTGCTCGGATGCGGTCCTCGAAGCGAGGGCGGCCCGCTCCTAGTGTTCGCCCATGAACATTCGGCGGTCGGCCCCGGCGCTGGCGGCGATCGTCTTGATCCTCGGCTTCGGAGGATGCAAGAGCGGATCCGGAAGTGCCGAGCGGAACGAAGGCCAGCGAGGAATCGACACCAGCACGACAACCCCGTCGATCGGGGGCCGGGGAGCGGACGACTCGGTGCAAGTGACGACGAGCGTTGCGGGAGGAGCGGCGACGACCGGCGTCACGAGATCAGGCGCCGGCACCGGTGGAGCGGGTGACGGCACCGCAGCCGCCAATGGGGCTGACAGCGATCCGAACCTGATCGAAGTGACCGTCAGCGGTGGCGTCGTCGAGGGTGGGGTGCAGACGCGCGCGGTGAAAACCGGTGCGCAGGTGACATTGCGCGTCACGAGCGACACGTCAGATGTACTTCACGTCCAGGGGTACGACCTGAGGGTCGACGTCGTTGCGGGACAGTCCACCGACCTGACCTTCCTAGCGAAGTCGAGCGGAAGCTTCCGCGTGGAACTGGAGAAGCAGGGCA
>JBKJLN010000428.1:0-6775 GCA_046596935.1 Acidimicrobiales bacterium | reverse complement strand
TGGCGAGGGCCGAGGTCGTGCCGACGAGGCCGCGAATGCTCGCCGACGGATCCTCCGTCCACGGATGCGGGAGAACTTCGAATCCAGCGGCTGCGGTGACGCCGGCGTCGGTCAGCGCTTCGGCCCGCAGGCGAGGCGCCTCGATGACGTCGGTGACGATCCACTCGCCGCCCGACGTGATGACGATCGAGGCCACGCCACCCTCGTCGCTGGTATCGATCCGGTTGTCGAGGCCGCCCGTGTACCAGGCCACGTTCGCCGGCCGCCGCAACACCGCGGCGCCGGCGCCGGCTCGATCTGCGACCTCGAGCAGCCGAGCGCGCCGATCGGCTCGACTCAGCCGGACACCTTGGCGGCGAGGAAGACGGGAATGTCCCGGTCGGTCTTCGCCTTGTAGTCGGCGTAGGGCGGGAATGCGGCGACGCAGCGCTCCCACCACTCGGCTTTCTCGTCGCCGGTGATCTCCCGGACCGAGACTGCGAACGGCTCAGGCCCATCCTGGATCGCCACGTCGTCGGGTGCGGCGACGAGGTTGGCGTACCAGACGGGGTTCTTCGGCGCTCCGCCCATCGACGCCACGAGCGCGTACTCGCCGTCGTGCTCGACCTTCATGAGGGGTACCTTGCGGACATTCCCGCTTTCCTTTCCCCTCATGGTGACGATGATCACCGGGAGGCCCGAGTCGCGCAGCGTGTTGCCGCGCGTGCCACCGGAAGCCTCGTACTCCGCTACCTGGTTCCGGACCCACTCCGCCGGGCTGGGGCCGTATTCGCCGTCGAGTGCCATCGTCGGAACGCTAGGCGACGGCCTTTCGCCCTGCGATGGGCGGGTGACTAGTTCCCACCCTCTCATCTGGAATTGCCCGAAATGGTCCTTCTCTCGGATGCCCGAGCAGCCGATGAACAATTCGACAGAACTCGGGTTGTGCGAGGGGCGGCGGGATGAAGACACCAGAAGAGGAAGTTGCATCCGAGGGCGCACATCTGGTTCACGTCAGCCTGCGTTCGTGGCTGGCGGAGCACCCGAGCGCCGTGGTTGCGGCCCTCCGCACCGACGGACAGATGGTGTCCATGCCCGACACGGTGGCCATTGACGACCACCTCGGATTCGGCGGCGAGGGCCGCTCGGGTATCGAGATGGTCGTCCCTGGCGATCAACTCCTCGTCATCGACGCCTGGACGCGGGCCGATCGCGAGCCGATCGTTCGCCTCGACGTGCGGTTGCTGGCCGATCCCGAACACACGGCGAGCGTGCACTTCTTCGACCTGCGGGCCGACCACGGCGTCCACGTCATCGCCGTCGTGGCCCGAGATCCCGACAAGGTGCGAGCATGGATGGAGGCGGCGAGCGAGCGGCCGAGCAGAGTCGCCCACATCGAACGCGACGCCCTCGCGGTCATCCTCCACGCCGACGACGGCGTCAAGGCAATCCTCGGCTTTGAGCCAGCGGAGCTCATCGGCCGTCGAACGTCGGAGTTCATCCACCCCGAGGACGTCGAGCGGGCCATCGAGGGTTGGATGGAGATGCGGGCCGGGACGGGCCCGGGACGCATCCAAATCAGACATCGCCATGCCGCCGGCCACTACGTGTGGCTCGAGGTCAGGAACGAGAACCGACTCGAAGATCCGACGGTCGGACGGGTGATCTCGGAGTTCGTCGACATCTCCGACCAGATGGCCGAGTTCGAGGCCATGCGCGACCGGGAACGCCTCCTCGGGCGGCTGGCCGATGCGCTTCCCATCGGGATTTGCCACATCCGAGTCGACCGAGCCGTCGTGTATTCGAACGAATTGTTGGTCGCACTGCTCGGCCCGATCGACGCCGTCGCGACACTGGTGCGGGCCGTGGCCCCGTCCGACCAGCCTCGCGTCGAGCTCGCCCTCGACCAAGCACTCGAGGGTCGACCCGGACACCTCGAAGTGGGCTTCGTTCACGGTCGCGACGACCGTCGCTGCGAGCTGACGTTCCGGGCCATGACGAGCGACAACGGGAGCGTCGACGGCGTGATCGTGTGTGCCACCGACGTAACCGAGCGCTCCCGCCTCCGTTCGGAGCTCGAACACCGAGCCAGCCACGATGCTCTTCTCGGATGCCTCAACCGTGCCGCCATCCTGGGCGCGCTCGGCGAAGCCCTCGAGGCCGCCGAAGAGGTGGCGGTGATCTACATCGACGTCGATCGCCTCAAGCCCGTCAACGACCAACTCGGCCATTCGGCCGGCGACGAGATGCTCCGAGTCGCAGCGGCCCGCATTCGAAGGGCGGCCCGAGGCTCCGATCTCATCGGGAGGGTCGGGGGCGACGAATTCGTCGTCGTGTGCCGTCGCGGCGAAGGACCCTTCGACCTGGCGGCTCTTGTCAGCCGCTTCACCGAGGCCATCCGTGGAACCGTCGTCTACGCCGGGGAACGGATCGACCTCGCGGCCAGCGTTGGAGCGTCGCTTTCGGTCGTCGGAGAGGCCGACGCTGAGGCCCTCCTCATCCAGGCCGACGCGGCCATGTACGAGGTCAAGCGGCGCTCCCATGCGCAGTCGGCGGGCCCGCCGGCCCCTGCCGGGCTCCACGTCGTGGAGGGCTGAAGCTTCAGCCCTCCCACAACAGCTGGCGAAGTCCCGAAGCCCGTGCAATCGGACGGTCGACCGCCGCCCGTACCGACTCCTCGGTGCCCACCAGCAGCAACTCCTTCTGCGCACGAGTGGCGGCCGTATAGAGGAGCTCGCGGGTGAGGATGGGCGAGGAAGGATCGGGCAGCAACAGCGCGACCCGGTCGAACTGTGAACCCTGGGCCTTGTGGATCGTCATGGCGTGCACGGTCTCGACGCGGCCCAGCCGCTGGGGGCTCAACTCCAGCAATTGGCCCCGACGCTCGAACACCGCCCGCAGGTCGGGACCAGAGGCCACGACCACGCCGGTGTCTCCGTTGTAGAGCTGCAGGCCGTAGTCATTTTCGGTGTAGAGCACCGGCCGTCCCTCATACCACTCGCCCGCAGCGCTGAAGTCGGGGATGGCGTCGGTGAGCCAACGCTCGACCTGCCGGGTCCAGTCGGCCACGCCGTAGGGGCCCCGTCGGTGCGCGCACAAGAGGCGGAATCGACCGAGCGCGTCGAGCGCCTCCCGCCCGTTCCCGTCTCGGGCCGCCTCGATCAACGGCCGGTCGGCATCGATCACGGCCGATCGCAGGCTCGACAACGCACCAGATGAGGCCGTTGCGGCATCGGTCTCCACCCAGGACACATCGGCGACCTCCGACCGCAGGACGTCGACGACCCGATCGGCGTTCCCGGACTGGATGGCAGAAGCCAGTGCGGCGATGGTCCCGCCGAAGCGATGCCCCCGCCGGAGCACGACGATGGCCTCGGATACCTTTCCCTTCGGACCCGGCCCGACCGACGAAGCCGGGCCGACGATGTCGCCGAGCACCGCCCCGGCTTCGACGGATGCCAGCTGCTCCGGATCGCCGACCAACACGAGACGAGTGGTCGGTCGGACGGCTTCGAGCAGCCGGGCCATGTGGGTGAGCGACACCATCGACGTCTCGTCGATGATCACGACTTCGTGTGGCAATCGGTTGAAACGGTCGTGGCGGAATCGTGCCTTGTTCCTCGGCTTCCATCCGAGCAACCGGTGAAGGGTCGACGCCGACGACGCCAGGAGCCGGGCTTTGATCTCCGGAGAAACGTTCATCGATGCCGCCGCTTCGTGCACCGCCTCCTCCATGCGCGCCGCCGCTTTCCCGGTCGGCGCCGCCAGAGCCACCAGCGGTACTCGACCCGGTTCCGCCTGCTCGTGGAGCAGGGCCAAAATCCGGGCCACGGTCGTCGTCTTGCCGGTGCCCGGTCCTCCCGCCACCACGCTCAGATGCCGCCCGAGAGCTGTCGCCACCGCCACCCGCTGCAGGTCGTCTGGATCGGCACCGGCAAAGAGCCGATCCAGCCCGGCGGCCAACGTCGCCTCGTCGACGTTCCCGACCTTCGTCGCCGCCCGGGCCGAGAGGTCGCGAGCCACTTGCTGCTCCTCCCGCCAGTAGCGATCGAGGTAGAGCCTTGAACCGACGAGGCGCATTGGACGATCGGCGTCGGTCAACGACGCCACGACTTTGCTTGCCGCCACCGCCTCGACCCAACAAGGAGGCCATGCGAGATCCTGGAGATCGACGGCCAGGTCGCCCTCGACCACGATGCTGTCGCCCAGCGTTGCCAGGTCGACGCAGACATGGCCGAGCCGGGGGCCGCGTACGGCGAAGGCGGCCGCCAACAACACCCGATCGTCGGTCTCGCCACACAGCCGGGCGAGCCGCAGGGCCACATGCACATCAGCCGCGTTCAGCACACCGGCCTGGTTGAACTCCCGCAGCAGTCCCGATGCCGATTGCACGAAGCGCACATCGAACGGGTCGACGTCGTCGAGGCGTTCGGTCGTCGCCGATTCGGAGCCGATCACGGTCATGCGACCGCCTCCGCCCCGCCGTCGAAGAGGTCGCTGAGCGCTTCGACTAGTGCTGCTGGCGGGCGCCATGAGAAGACGCCACACGGCTGCCCGTCGACGACCGGCGTCGCTTCTCCGATCATCCCCCGCACGAACAAATAGAGGATTCCGGCCAGGTGTTGATCAGGGGTGTAATCGGCGAGCCGCCAACGAAGGTACCGGTGCAGCGCCACCGTGTAGAGCAGAGCCTGCAACGGATAGTGCGAATGAAACATGGCCTCGAGCAGAGCCGCAGGTCGGTAGTGCCACGCCGTCAAAGGCTCCCCTGCCGGCGCCAACCGGTTGGTCTTGTAGTCGACCACTCCGAAGCGACCGTCAGGGGTCCGCAGCACAAGGTCGATGCTGCCGGTGAGATACCCGCGGATCCGACCGTGGAGCACGGGATCGCGCAACTGCGCGGCGTAGGGCCGCATGGCGTCGCCGGCATCGAGGTGGGTCTCGAGCAGGTCGCCGATGGCGGCGACGGTCAGGACACCGGTGGGCGCGTCGCCGCCGACGAGGGGTAGCTCGAAGGACAGCTCGTCGACCCGATCGTGGCGAGCGATGTCGCAGAGCCGCAATCCGTCGACCAACGGACCGAGCGGGGTCTCGATGGCGGTTCGCAGACCCTGCAACACGACGGTGCGGTCGCCGAGTTCCACTGCTCCGCGCGCCGCCTCGCCGGCGAACGCGTCGAGAAGGGCGGCGTCGAGATCGGGAGCGGCGAAGTCGCAGCGTTCGAACACGCCGTGCACGAACGTCCCCACCTCGGCCCCGGCCCGCATCGCCGCCAGGGGCACGATGAGCTGCTGCAGCGGTTCCTCACGGCCCGGCGGCACTGGTCGGCGTTCCTCGGCGGCTCCTTCGACCGGCTCTTCGTCGATCACCACCGACTCGTCCGATTCGCTTCCTACCGAGACGACCCGTTCGTGGGCCGCCGCCGTCAGGGCCGAGTACGACGTCCGCCGCCACGTCGGGTCGAGCGTGCGGTCGAACGCCGCCACCCCGAGCCCCACCCCCGCCGCCGCAGTCGGATTGCCCCGCCACCGGAGCCCGTTCCCGCCATCGACCCGCTCGACGGCTATGGAGCCGTCCGAGGTGGTCGCCAGCCGTTCGAGGTGGTCGAGGGCGACACCGTCGGCGGGTAGCTTCCCGGATTTCGGCACCGACCCGTCGGCCTCCCGGTCGCAGAAGAGCAAGCGGCAAAGGCTCGAATGCGCCGAAGTCCCCGACGCTGCCCACCAAAGCGTCACCTGATGCTTCGCCCTCGTCAACGCTACGTACAGCAGCCGGAGTTCCTCACCGCGGGTCTCCGTCAATCGTTGCGCGACACCTGGCGCGTTCGAGTTCCCGCTCACGTCGACGGTGCGGACGTCCCCCGCGGCGCCGTCGTGGAAGACCGGCGGTTCGGTCGGATCGATCCACCCCTGGCTCCAGAGGTACGGGCAGTAGACGATCGGGAACTCGAGGCCTTTGCTGCGGAACACGGTGAGCACCTGCACGGCGTCGGCATCCGACTCGAGTCGGCGGGTGCGATCCTCGAGCGCGATCTCCTCGTCGCCCTCGGCCATTCGTGCGTGGAGCCAGCCGGCCAGGGCGCTGACCCCGAGTTGGTCGGCCGTCGCCGCCTCGTGCAAGAGCTGGGCCAGGTGACGGAGATCGGTGAGCGTCCGCTCACCCCGCCCGGCCCCGAGGAGCCGCTCGGGGAGTTCACCTCGGCGCGCCACGAGCTCGAACAGCGCCGCGACTCCCCGACGACGCAACAGACCCGCCCAACGATGGAGCCGGGCATGCACGGTTTCCCACTCGGCGTCGCCGGCGTTGGCGACCTGCTCGGCCGACCAACCCACGAAGGCGGTGAGCGCGACGGCACGTACCTGGGTCTGTGACGATGGACGCTCGAGGGCTTGCAACAGACGCAGCCAGTCCCGTGCGGCGATGGCGGCGAAGACGCTCCCGGCGCCGTTGACGACCGCGGGGACGCCGACCTGATCGAGCGCCTCGCGAACGGCGAGGGCATCGGCGTTGCGCTGCACGAGCACGGCGATGTGGCCCGGACCAACCGGCCCATCACCGGCGATCGTGGCCTTCGACTCCAGGAGCCGCACGACGTCACCGGCCAGGTCGCGCGCAACGACAGACCGGGCGGCGTCGGCCACGAGCTCGTTCCTCTTCGGCGTCAGGGGCGCAAGGCCGTCGTCCCGGTGGAGCAGGCGAAAGCGAAGGGCCTGTTCGACAGGCGCCCCGGCCAGGCGACGCTCCGTTCCCGTGGCCGCCCTCACCTTGCGATAGACGATTCCCGGGTGCCCGAGCG
>JBKJLN010000382.1:0-2726 GCA_046596935.1 Acidimicrobiales bacterium | reverse complement strand
GCCGAGGGCGGAGGCGAGGACCGACGCCGCCAGGATGGCCAACTTCGATGCGGCCCGCAGCGCTGGGTCGGTGAAGGCCAGGTCGGTGATGAACAGCGACACGGTGAAGCCGATGCCGGCGAGGGCGGCGGCGCCGGTCAGATGCCTCCAGTCGACCCCACGGGGCAGGGCGCCGATGCCGAGCCTCACCGCCACCGAGGCCCCGGCCAGCACGCCCACCACCTTGCCGACGACCAGCGCAACGACGACGCCGAGGGCGACGCGCCCAGGCCCGTTCCCGCGCAGCGCTCCGACGTCGAAGGCGACACCGGCATTGGCCAGGGCGAACAGCGGCACGATGACGAAACTGCTCACCGGGTGCAATCGACGCTCGAGCCGATCGGGGGCCGGCGCGACCAGCGCGAGGACAACGCCGGCGATGGTGGCGTGAACCCCGGACTGGAGGACGGCAAGCCAGACGCCGACGCCGAGCACGACGTAGGCGGGGGTCCACCCCACCCGAAGGCGGCGAAGGCCGACCATCGTGACCACCAAGACGAAGGCGACCGCCAGGGGCGCCACGGCGATCGACGCCGAGTAGAAGACGGCGATGACCACGATGGCGCCGACGTCGTCGACCACGGCCAGGGTGAGCAGGAACAGCGCCAGCCCGGGCGGCACCCGTTTGGCCATCAGGGCCAGGACACCCAGCGCAAAGGCGATGTCGGTGGCCATGGGAATTCCCCAGCCCCGAATGCCAGGTGCCCCGGCGTTGATGGCGGTGAAGATCAGTGCCGGGACGATCATCCCGCCGAGGGCGGCGAGCACCGGGAGCGAAGCCTGACGCCACTGGCGGAGCTCACCGGTGACCAGTTCCCGCCGGATCTCAAGCCCGGCGACGAGGAAGAACAGCGTCATCAGGCCCTCGTTGACGAGGTGGCGCAGGTCATGGGGCAACGCCAGACCACCGACCCGGACGTCGATGCCGCCGCCCCAGACGGCGTTGTACGAGGCCGCACCGCCGACGTTCACCCAGACAATCGCACCCAACGCGGCGGCCAAGAGCAGCACACCGCCGGCGGCTTCGGTGGCGAGGAAGCCTCGTAAGAAGCGAGAGGCAGCAGGCGGTGAGGGTGTGCGCAAGGTGGACTCCGGGGTCGACGAAGAAACGCCGACCAGGCTTCCCGGCACACCAGCTGGCGAACCTACTCGGCGTCGGGCGCTTCGACCTCGAAGTTCGGGTTGAGAATGGCCAGCCGTTCGTGATGGAGGCCCACGGTGCCGGTGGCCACGATCACCGAGCCGAGGTGGAGCCCACGCACGGCGCGGCGACCGAGGAACACGATGCTGACACCGCCCGTCTCGTCTCGCAGCACGATCTCGAGGGTGGCGACGCCGGCCCATGGCTGGACCCGCATCGACCGGACACGCCCGCGGACGGTCACCCGCTCTCGCCACTCGATGTCGCCGATCGACGTGAGGGACGAATCCCGGCATTCGGTGGACGGAAGGGTGGCGGTCATACGGACTCCGATTCTCGGGCGCCTTCGAGGTGATACGGAACGAAGGTGACGTTGGCGTGGGCCAGTCGGGTCACGGCGTCAGCGATCTCGTCGGCGGTGCGGTCGTGGAGGAACCGGTGCCAGAACTGGCGGTACTCCCGCCGCGGCACCAGCACCGACACTTCGGTGTCACCACCGGCAAGCGACTCGGCCACCACTTCGAGCACGCTGCGGGCGATGCGCCGGTCGGGGCAGTCGACCAGCTCGAGGGCCACTCGGGAGAGACCGAGCTTGCGCCAGTCGTCGGCCAGCGCCTCGGCCCGCTGGAGGTCGTCGGCGATGTGGACGGCCCGCAGCTCGTCCGGCGTGAGCGTCCTGGCGTACTGGATGGCTCGGGCGGCGCTGCGGTCGAGGCGCTCGATGAGGACGAGCACGACGTGGCGTCGCAGCACAGGGGCTTCACACGCCAACCGGGCGTCGGCCGCCAGCTCGTGGGTCTCGCTCTCGTACTGACGGTTGAGTCGCACCAGGACCGCCACCAACAGGGGGACGACCACGATGATGGCCCAGGCGCCGTGCGTGAACTTGGTGAACCCGACGACCAGCGTGACGATGCCCGTCGCCACCGCACCGGTGCCGTTGACGACGAGCCCGAGCCGCCAACCGGGCTCGTGCAGGGTGATGTGGCGCTTGGCCATCCCGGCTTGGGAGAGCGTGAACGAGGTGAACACGCCGATGGCGTAGAGCGGGATCAGGTGGGTGACGTCGGCCTTGAACAGGACGACCATGCCCGCAGCGGCCAACGCCAGGAAGATGATGCCGTTCGAGAACACCAGGCGGTGGCCCCGTTTGGTGAGCTGCTTCGGCATGAAGGCGTCTTCGGCGTGGAAGCTCGCCAGCCTCGGGAAGTCGGCGAAGCTCGTGTTGGCGGCCAGCACCAGGATGAGCATCGTCATCCCCTGGATCACGTAGAACAACGGCCCGTTGCCGATGGTGGCACGAGCGATCTGCGAGATCACGGTGGCGTTCTCGGTGGGGATGACGTGCAGCTTGGCGGCGAGATACGACATGCCGACGAACATGACGCCGAGGCAGCCGCCCATCACCATGAGCGTGTCCCGAGCGTTCTTCCACTCGGGCTTCTTGAAGGCGGGCACGCCGTTGGAGATGGCCTCGACCCCCGTCATGGCAGCCCCGCCCGAGGCGAACGCGTGCAGCAGGAGGAACACCGACGCAGCCTGCAGC